>JAFDJF010000796.1 GCA_019307645.1 Deltaproteobacteria bacterium | reverse complement strand
CACATAGCATGTGGTGACAGGCCATTTTCGAAAGAAACGGGACACCAAATATACTCAAAGGGCTGGTAGCTTGAGAGAGTTTTCAGCCCTTGCGTTTTTGCATAGGCCATTGAATACGATGGCGTACTATTTTTGACACGGAAATTGTCCATATCAGCGAACAGAGAACATTTTTTCGGACTCGCTTCGGTCAAAATTGACATGCGCGGAGACATTATGGAGACATAATGTCACTCGGAGATCGCAGAGTCTTTCAGTTCCTGAGAGAGGTGGCTTGACCCTTGACAACCACAGGGGTCTCTTGCAAGACAACTCGCTGGGGCAGCTGGAGAATTGCTGCAATCTCGATGAGATTCTGATATTATGGGGCTTTGAGCGTGCAGGAGTGTTTTGGTGAGGTGTAGGAAATCCCGGATGTTATACGGGAAATTCCAGAAGAATAAAAAGGAGTATCTAAGATGAACAGAATATCTTCTATGACAAACAGGAAATCTTCGACTCACTATTCTCGTCGAGAGTTTCTCAAAGCGATCGGGGTCGGGGCAGCCGCCATAGCAATTCCGGGATGTTCACGTATTCTAAAATCTCCGAAAAGCAAAAATTCACCTGCGAAGCCGAATATTGTTTTAATCATGTCAGATGACATGGGTTTTTCAGACCTGGGATGCTACGGTGGAGAAATCAATACTCCCAACCTGGATGCACTTGCCTACAATGGTGTACGCTTCACCCAGTTTTATAACACCGCACGTTGCTGCCCTACCCGGGCTTCCTTGTTAACGGGACTTCATCCACACCAGGCAGGTGTTGGCTATATGGCATATAGAATCAGTGAATCAACTGCATATCAGGGATACCTGCGTAAAGACAGAAAAACCATTGCAGTGATTATGGGCCAGGCCGGGTATACTACATTGCATGTGGGGAAATGGCATGTGGGCAACATGAGAAACAATGCCATGCCCTGCGAGCGGGGATTCGACAGGGGATGGGCAACCGGTGGCGCTATTGACTACTGGGAAATGAGACGGGTATACGAGGATGGAGAAAACAGGGAATTGAAGAATCAGGAAAAGAAATTCGGGACAGATGTAAAAGGTGACAAAGCTATTGAATACATCGAATATGCAAATGAAAAAGATGCCCCCTTTTTCATGTACCTTGCATTTAACGCAGCCCACTGGCCCCTGCATGCCAAACCGGAAGATATTGATAAATACAGGGGCAAATACATGAAGGGATGGGATGAATTGAGGCTGGAAAGAATTAAGCGCCTTGAAGCAATGGGCATTGTAAGCGGCACCGATCCGGATAAGATCATCGATCCTTTTGTTCCCCGCTGGGATGATATCCCGCAAGGGGATTCCTTCCCGGGCTACCATATCCTGACCTCCGGTAAACATGACCAGGATGACTGGGATTCAAAAATGGCGGTTTATGCTGCGATGATTGATTGTATGGACCAGAATATCGGCAGGATCATTGATAAACTGAAGGAAACCGGACAATATGAAAACACGCTGATCATGTACCTGCAAATACACCATTCAGGATGTACAAACACTTTATGCATGAGGGTGGGATTTCAACCCCCTTTATTGTCCACTGGCCGGCTGGCATAAAGGACAAAAGAAAAGGGGCAATAGAGAAGGAAAGCTTCGGACAGTTAATCGACATTATCCCAACCTGTATGGAAGCTGCAGGCATTGAAACTGCGGGACTGGACTATCCACTTGAGGGACAAAGCCTTATGGGAGTGATTAATGGATCGGAAGATAATTCTGAACGCCAGCTATTCTGGGAACATGAAGGGAACCGCTGCGTTAGAAAGGGGGCCTGGAAACTGGTATCACGTTATGAAGACGATGTTCTTTTCTTCAATGAATGGACCTTCTCCAAGGAGCGGCGAACGCAGGAATGGGAGCTCTATAATGTTAAAGATGACCGCTGGGAACTGAACGAGCTTTCCTCAGAGTATCCTGAGTTGGTCGAAGAACTAAGAAAGGATTATGATGTGTACTATAAAAGAATAGGCGCAATTCCTAGGAAAGTAGCGATCAAAGGATCGAGGCATCAATTCTGACTAAAATCTAATGAAGAGATAAGATGGGGGCGGATGAAAGTAATTGCTGTATCAAGGCAGATTTCGTAACGTGTCTGGACTATGAAGCATAAACTTTGGTTTACATTGATGACCTGCCTAGCTTGTTGCATCATAATATCATTAGACCCGTCATTGTTTACGTCACCATCTATACGTACATTGTTGAAAATCGACTTAATGAAGCGTATATGGGGGTAACCTGGCAATGGTTACCTGTTGAGATGGAACCGTTGGCGAAAGCTGACCTACCGTGGAGCTCACATTCTTATTTACTGGGCATCGG
>JAFDJF010000223.1 GCA_019307645.1 Deltaproteobacteria bacterium | reverse complement strand
CTGCGAAATGTCAATCAACCCCCTCTTTTGGAATTGTCCCTTAAGGGTTGAGGAACAAACAGTCAACTACCACCCCTCGAAAGGGTGGCCTGAAATTGACCCTGAAAGGGTTTTGTCTGAATATTATTCACCACAATTAAAAAAGGCCTTTTTGAAGCTGTTTTTCTGAGGGGTGTGCCCCCTGAAAATTAAAGATCGCGCAATGTCGTTCAATCTGTGAAGCCATATTTTTTACGATATTTTGAAATATCAATTGCGACACAGCCTGAAAGCGGATGGTTTAATTCGGTTAATCAATCAAGAAAAGAAGTTTCGGAAAGCGTGGTAGGAGGAAAGTCGGAAAAGAAGTAACCGGGTGGCAATGGAAAAGTTTTTGGAACAGGAAAAGCTCTAAATTGCATCAATCTCCCTGTATGTCTGCCTGCGGGATGTAGACCGAAAAAATTGCCCCGTTTGTTTCTCCACCAGTTGCCTCGATGTCACCATTGTGATCTCGGACAATACCCCTGACTATAGAAAGCCCCAGTCCCGTGCCTTTACCTTTTTGCTTCGTAGTAAAAAACGACTGGAATATGTCCTCGGTCATATCTTCAGGGAAACCGGTCCCGGTGTCAGAGACAGCACACTTCCAGCAATCAACGTTGCTTCTCCGGCAGGGAGATATGGAAAGCTCAATCTTTCGTTCATCAGCCTGACCGGCCATGGCGTCACATGAATTGGACAGCAAGTTTACAAAAACCTGCTCCATGTTATTCTGGGAACCTTTGACAAAATAACGGTTTTCATTGACTTTGTTGTAAATGTTGATGTCCAGTTTTTTTATTTTGCTGCCGACAATGAAAAGCGCGTCATCAAGAGTATGATAGAGATCAAAGATTTCATAGTCTTCTGTCGTGCTTCTTGAAAAGTTCTGTAGATGATCCACGAGTTTTTTAATGGAGTTTGATGCCCTTTCAACATTCTCCATCTGTGATTTTATGATATTCAGTGTTTTGCTGGAAATCTTATCTCCATTTTTCAGTTCGGTAAGGGCCATCTCGTTCGCTAATGTAATGACCGTCAGTGGATTATTGATATCATGCGCGACTCCTGAAGCAAGTTCGCCTATGGCTGCAAGCCGTCCGGCATGTATGAGTTGACGCTGAAGTTTCTTTTGCTCCCTGAGATCACGCAGGATGGAGAAAGTTCGGACAAATCTGTTATTGTCATCGTAGATGCTGAAAGAACGTATTTCAACAGCAATTGCGGTTCCGTCTTTTGCCTTCACAAGACTTTCGGGAATAGTTTTATCCCCGCGTTCTTTCAAATCCAAAAATCCTTTATCGACTGCTTCCAGAACCGATTCTGCATAGACTTCGCGAATATTCATTGTGAGCAGTTCTTCACGAGTGTAGCCGAGAAGCGCCTCAGCAGTTCTGTTAGCGTAGACAATTTGGCCTTTACCATCCACTGAATGAATCATGTCCGGAAAGTTGTCCAGGAGGATCTCAAAAATATTTGCGTTTTTTATCTCAGTTTCGTCTACACACATTCTGGCCATTTTCGGCTCCAAACAAAAGCTTCAGTGAAATCGCACGCAGGCCCAAGTTATTTGTCCAGCTCGGCCCTCACAGCAAGTCCGATTTTTTCCAGCAAATACGGTTTTCTTATATAGGGTCCTGCCCCCAGTTTCTGTGCTTCCTTAACATTTTCTGATTCAGAAAAACCACTGGCGATGACTGCTTTCTGCTCCGGATGCAACTGCACAACCCTTTTATAGGTCTCAAGCCCGTCAATTCCCGGATCCATGATCATGTCCAGGACCAATAAATCTGCGGAATTGTCTTTCAGGTATGCAACCGCTTCATTACCACTCGAAACTGATTTCACAGAATACCCCAGTTTTCTCAACATTTCGGCAGCAATGTTCCGCTGCTCTTTCACGTCGTCCACCACCAGGATGAATTCCCCTTCCCCTTTATAATCATCAAATGTCAGGCAGTGCTCATCTTTGCCTGGAGTTTCTCTTGTTATGGGAAAGTAGATCGTGAACGTGGTGCCTTTTCCCTCAATACTTTGAACGTCAATATAACCATTATGGTCTTTTACTGTTCCCCAAACAACCGCCATACCGATTCCTGTTCCGCTTCTCCCCATTACTTTTTTGGTATAGAAAGGCTCAAAGATCCTTTCCATCTCATCGGTTGATATACCTGTCCCGCAATCAGAAACCGTGAGAGTGATGTAATCGCCCTCTTCAACATCGTCATAACCCTCTATTGGGGCGTCAACGTATTGATTTGCTGTAGATATGACAATTTTGCCTTTAGAGGGCGTGGCTTCTGCGGCATTGGAGACCAGGTTCATGATCGTTTTTGACAAATGAACAGGAGACGCTAAAATACTCCTTAAGCTTGCTCTGAGGTTGGTTTCTACCTGAATTTCGGGATGATGAAACTGCAGCTTTTCAAATTCCGGACTTTTCAAATATTCAGAGATGACATCGTTTAAATTAACGACTTCCGTTGCTGCCACCCCTCTTCTCGCCAGCGTGAGCAAATCCTGCACAATGGCAGCGGCTTTCTCTCCCGATTTTTTTATCGTCTGTACCGGTTTTCTTAACGGGCTGTCTTCGGGAAGATCCATGAGCAGCAACTCGGGATAGCTTACAAGACCTGACAGGATATTGTTCAGATCATGTGCAACCCCTCCTGCAAGAGTTCCGATTGCCTCCATTTTCTGGGCTCTCTGGAGCTGCCTTTCATACTTGACCAGTTCCTTTGTCCGCTCCTCAACTTTCTCTTCAAGGACAGAATTCTGTTTGAGCACCCAGTTATACGATTCAAGACTTTCGATTGCATTTGCGGTATTCAGCAGGATAAGTGACAAAAGACTCATAGATGCGTCAGGAATCCGTCGCTTCTTGTCCGGCAGAAGTCCTATAAACATACCCCTTATTTGAGAACGGGTCGCGATCACATGCAAAAGAAATTCTTTTTCCTGATCTTTTGACTTGACTAGAACGCCTCTTTTCTCACGTAAGGCCCAGGCAAAAAGTCCTTTTTCGGTCATGAATTCCATCTCATTTTCAACAAACTGCCTGTGATCTGCCGGCTCGCAAAGTGATATGGTTATATCCGGATTGTCTTCATTCACAAGGCAAATAGCGCAAACTTCAAATGGAATAAGGCAACGGGTCCGTTTTTCTGCTTCCTGCAAAACGCGATGCGGGTCATGCCTTTCGTTAATGTTTTCTTGAAAATCCCCCAGAGAAAGCGCCATTTCCAGCGCATCCTGGACGAATCGGCTGTTTTTTTCCAGATGATCTATGCGGGCCAAAAGCTGTTCAGTGGTTATTTCATTATCCATTCTGTTTTCTACTCCTGGAGGAAGAGATCAAGGGACGTAAGCTGATGGCTCGCCTGGTTGATAATCACTTCAAAACTACTGGGTGGGAGTCCGAGGAGTTCCCATGCCTCGGTGTCGAGAGGCGGAACAAGTTTTTCTCCGCTGCTGCCTATCCCGAGTCCGTTAACAATAATGTCTGCCAGATGCACGATGCTTGCCTGAACAGGGTCATTGGCGGCCATGGGATTATGGTGATAAAAGATGTTGTTTTCCAATACTGGAGGAAAATTCCACTCCTGCAAAACATACCTGGAAACGTCGGTGTGATTACATCCCAAAAAGTTGTGTTCTTCCTGGTGCAGCACTTTTTCCGAGACCATACACCGGGTTAAGAGGGCTTTCGCCTGCTCAGGAAAATACTTGTAGATTATCACTCTGCCGATGTCGTGCAAAAGACCCGCCACAAATAGTTGTTCTGTTTGTTGTATGTTCCTGTTCGCGGCCATCATTCTTGATAAAAGGCCGCATGCAAAGCTGTGCTTTAAGAATGAACGCATGCCCAATATTTCCCTTGGAATATTTTTGAAGACCGTAATAGTGCATATTACCAGCGCCAGACTGCTGATTTCTCTGGTTCCGATTATTGTTACGGCCCGCGATATGGTGTCTATCTTGGACGAAAAACCATAAAATGAAGAATTGACTATTTTTAACAGGGCAGCCGTTAAACTGGGGCTTTTCGCCACCACCTGAGCCAGACTATCAGCGGTGCTCAGGGGGTCAGACAAGATGTCGTTTAGCTCAAAAACAACGTTGGGAATCTCAGGCAATTTGAGTGAATTCTGGCTAATCTTCTCTCGCACGTCCACGGTCGGATGCACTTCATGAATATCAATAGATTCTGCTGGAAGAGACTTGGGCATTCCCTCTGAAATGTCTTGCTCTTTTCTGAACAGGACAGACAATCGAAACAATTCCTTTATCGCAGGGTGATCAAGATCAACATATTTGAAGATGGGTATTATTTCCTGTTCAATTTGTTCCGTTTCTTTCCGGTTTCTATTTGATCCAGAACTAAGTTCATCATTAGCGTCATCAACGACGCTCACTTCTGTTACCCCCCATTTTTTCATAATATTAACATGGTTTGGTCTGAGTTTTTGTCCTTTCTGGAGAAGAAGTCTGCCGGTTATATCTGTAACATCATCAGAAAGAACCATATCTTCTTTCAGATCGTCAATATTCATTACACCCATTTTGATACTCCTGCTTAGGGTTCGCGCAAAAATAAATTCACATTTTTGGCGCGAGCCCTTAATTTGTCAGACCTGAATTTTCATATCACGTTCAGCCTGAAAACCATTTTAAAAAACATTTTCCCGTCACTTCACTGGTTACCGATTGCCTTTATTGCAGGAATTGTGCCGAAACTGACAATTTAGGAATGAACAATGATATCAACTAGCTGGAATCCCTTATGAATGAAATGGCATATTTTGAGTCAATGAATCTGACGCAGTGTTAATCGAGATGCCATATTTATGACAGATATTTGTGTCAATTCGTATACTTGGAGTTACGCCAAGTAACTAGCTCCCAAACGAAAACTGTCTTTTTCGCCAATATCTGCGTCAGATAAAAATTTTGATCCTCAAAATACTCTTATCAAGAAATATCATATATGATAAATAACATTGCATATTTACCGGTTTTATGATATGCATCCAAATACGATAATCAACGGAGAAAAACATGACAATAGATGAGAATACATTTTTTCGCGAAGCCACGCTTCGGATCTGCGGGAGCCTAGAGATAGAGAAGTCCCTGTATCAACTTTTACTGTACATGCGAGATTTTATCCCTGCGGACCGAATGAATCTTCACATTTATGATCCCGGGCTGGGATTCATAGATACCATCGCCGACACAACCCCTGAGGGGGGTGTGTCCCTTTCCATAAAAACGCCCATGCCGCCTAAGATGAGAGAACAGATTGAGGGCGATATCCTTACGCCTGACCAGTACTCCAAAGTCAGAATTCTGGAACGTCTGAGCGAGGA
>JAFDJF010000222.1 GCA_019307645.1 Deltaproteobacteria bacterium | reverse complement strand
AAACCATCGGGCTCATGGTAGAGATGATGTTTGGGCCGGATGCGCCGTCCTCATTGGTAGCGGCTGCCCAGGCGGATTTTCTCAAAACACCCCCGACAGTCACCCATGATGACTTGAGTGCCTGTGACAAGTTTGATGTTACGAAAAGCCTGGGAGAAATCAAACTCCCTGCGATGATCGTATGCGGTTCTGAAGACAGGATGACACCGGTAAAATACGGAGAATTTTTGATAAGCCGTATTCCGGATTCCCGGCTGGCTGTCATTGACCGGGCCGGGCACATGATGGCCCTTGAACAACCCTCTGCCTTTGTACGGGTCATTCGAGATTTCATCCGATGAATCGGTATTATCCAATATACAAATAAAACCTAGGCTGAGCGTTTCAAATTTTTGACATGGCGAGTTGAATAATAATTTAAAGGAATTCTGCTCATTGGGGTGTCAAAAATTTGAAACCCTACGGGATTTCCGATTTCACCGCATCTACTGCGTCAGATGCCGTTTCGCATAGAGGACTATAGCGTAACGACATTTTCCTTGTATCTGCGGCAAACTCGAAAATCGCTCAATTTAGGTAAAATCTTTTCACCTAATGAACAATGTTTTTGCGGGGGCATCATGGTTGAAGCATATCAGATATATCCCATCGGTGTGATCAGAAAGCAGGGGCACACGGGCCGGATTGAGATCAAGGAGCAGTATCGGGAGGCCCTTATGGGTCTTGAAAATTTCTCCCATATCGTCGTCTGCTACTGGTTTGAAAAAAACGATACGACAGAGGGAAGGGGCGTGCTTCAGGTTCATCCCCGGGGAGACAGGAAAAATCCCCTCACCGGGGTTTTTGCCACCCACTCACCCAAAAGGCCCAACTTGATTGCGATCTCCCTATGCCAAGTTGTAGCGATCGAGGGGACTACCGTCATTATCGACGAGATCGACGCTTTTGATCAATCTCCGGTGATCGATATAAAATGCTATATTCCCAGCCGGAAACGGGACGGGGATGTACGGGTGCCGGACTGGGTGAAGGCAGTGGAACGATAACCCGAACAAGGAATTTTCCGGGAGATTTTATAGCAATTGTCAAAAATACGTTCCGTAAAAGCTGCGCGATAAAAGCCGGGGTTTCATCATTGTGAAATCCATTTGCGAGGGTGCGTGAGGAGAAAATCTTCCACTGGAATCCCTTGTGCTCCTACTAACAATTTCCTCGTTACTGGAAATTCTTTTGAGAAAGTTTCCATACCGGGCAATGTAACTTTTCTGTGTCCGCTTTTTACTTCCAGGGCCACCAAAGCGTTCCCCCGGGAGAGCACGAAATCCACTTCACGATTACGGCTGGACCAGTAGAAAATTTCGATATTCTCCCCTCTGATACCGTTCATCAAGGTTGCCCCAATAGCTGATTCAACCAGCCTTCCCCAATATTCAGTATCCTGCTTCGCTTCCTCCAGGGTAAGTTGAGATTGCGCAGCTATTAAAGCGGTATTGAGCACCTGGAGTTTAGGGCTTGACGCCCGTTGCCGAACACGCTGGCCCGCGTATTTGGACAATCCCGCAATAAGCCCTGCGCCCTCCAGCAAATTCAAATAGTGAGCAAGTGTAGTGGTATTGCCGACATCCTGGAGCTGACCGAGCATCTTCTGATATGAGAGCACTTGGCCTGAATATGAACAGCCTAAGTAAAATAGGCGACGGAGAAGTGCGGGTTTATCAACCCGGGTCATCAGCAAAATATCTCGTGAGATTGTGGTCTCGATAAGGGCATCCTTGATGTAGTTAGACCATCTTTTTGGGTCATTGATCAGATCAGCCCCGCCGGGATAGCCTCCAAAGAATATGTATTCATCTAAACCCCAATCAAAAGCCTCTCGCATTTCCGTAAATGACCAGTGCGAGACCGGGATGACTTCGAATCGTCCTGCCAGGCTTTCGGTCAAACCCCTTTGCACCAATAGCGGGGATGACCCCAACAGCATTACGCACAGTGGTAGACTTTTCGCGGTATCCTCGTCCCACAACATTTTCACTGTTTCTGACCAGCCGTCGATTTTTTGGGCTTCATCCAGGACAAATAACGCTTTTTCTTCAGATTCCACCTTAAGCCGGGCTATTTCCCATTGCTGTTCAATCCAGATCCTATCCTTTAAGGTGGGCTCATCTGCGGAAGCATAGTGGCTGGGAATCTCAAGATCAGCCATTACCTGGTGGGCAAGGGTCGTCTTGCCTGTTTGCCTGGGGCCGTAGAGTACTTGCATGAACCGTCTCTGCTCAAGCATTCTTTCCATTAGCACGCGATGAATGGGTCTTTTAAACATTTGAAATCCTATGCGATTACAATTTGCTCAGCATGGTGAGTAAATTTACTCAAAGTATTGAGTAATTGTCAACCATAAAACAGATCTCCGCCTGACACAGGGGGAAAACTAACCTGGAACAGTGGAATGTGGAAGCCGATATCACCACAGTTGCAAAGAGCCTTGCGGCCGGGATGCCGTTGAGTGCTGTGGTGGGTAAAAAGAAATTATGGCATATTAAAAGAGATCAAAACAGATGAGAATCGCGTTTGCATGACCCCCGTTGGTGTCGAAGTCATGGTCGCTAATGGACATACTGTTAGGGTAGAAAAAAACGCCGGAAATGGTAGCGAATTTGAAGATTCGGCTTATGAAATAGCCGGGGCTGAGATCGTAAATACTCCTCAAGAGATTTTCAATCTTTCGGAAATGGTTATGCATGTTAAAGAACCGCTGCTACAAGAATACGACCTGATTAAAGATACCCATTCAGGGGGTTTGAGAGTCATTCCAAACACCCATAACCGGTTGAAAACATTGATAAAACAGGTTAACTCGTAACTATTTGAAATAATTGAAAATAAATCTAGATTTTTCTTACTAGTGTGTTATGCACTCAGTTATGGAACCGAAAAGACCCTTATATAAAAACGGCGAACAAAAATCCGGCGTCATCTCTGTGTATTTTATTCTTGCCATGTCCCTATTTGCCAGAAAGCTGCAACATTCCAATCATAGAATTAAGAATAGTATCACTATTTAGAGATTCGGATTCGACGAAATCACGAACAGCAACAACAGAGAAAAACTGACAAACAAAAAGAGAGGCCAGCAACCGAATATCATGCTGGCTAATCGATTTTAACTTGATTTTTTTCTTTTTGGAAGCTGAGGTTAATACCCTTTCAACTGCCTCAATATTTTTTTCCATAAAATCCTTAAACATTTGAAAAAACAACGGATCATTTCGGTTGCTTAGCAAATGAATTGGTAACATGGATTTATGGGGATTTTGCTCCACAAAATCTAGATATATTTTATTAACACTTGATATGTAAGCAATGACATCGTCTTTGTTTTCTTTATAGGCCGAGCGATATTTCGTTGACAACTGGTCAACAATTGACTGAAAGCAAGCCATATAAAGCTCTCTCTTTTTCGAGAAATGTTTATACATGGTAGGCTCATGAACACCTGCCTCAAGAGCAATGGATGCCGTTGTGGTGGCATGGTAGCCGCTCTCGTTAAATAGACGGATAGCAGCTTTTAGAATCTGCTTATGACGATCCTCATATTCCCTGTATTTCGCTTTTGTTTTTTCCAGAATATTCAATAGATCACCTTTTTATGCAATTCGTTCCATGGGACCTCTGTCAAATGGCAAGTTTCTGATTGGAAGATCAGGGTCGGACGATCAGAAGTCATATCCCGAAAGACGTGATCCGCATAATTGAGTTCCGGAATCAGGTATTCACAAACAGTGCATTAGCAATTACTATTTTCAAGGTTTTTTGCCAAGATTTTTTTATCCTGTATCCATTATCGATTATTGAGTTGTCAAATCAGCTGATGGCGGTAGTGCCTTGAAGAATTTGAAAAATTGGTAACGACCAAGGAAATTAGCCTATGATGATTTATAATGGTTATCTCAAAGAAATGGGAGTAATAAAATTGTGTGGTTTTTGCCACTACCCGACGTCTAAAATCCAAAATGCCAAATCGAGGCTCATACAATATCTGTGGTTGTGACAAAATCCTAATGAGGAACCCTGAGCGCTTCAGTCATATTTTTTACAGATTTTTTTCCTTTGAATTCAGCCGTAAAATCCACCTTACGCCTATGGTTTGGTAGAAAATCGTTTAATTCTTCATAGAAACGAAAAGTTGCTTTTCCCATTGACAGATCCTTTATCCTTCCCCTGAAGATACTATTTTTGAAAATTCGAGGCCGGCAATAGCCCCGGCAAGATAAAATAGATTAACCTCAAGGTGGCAGGTATCATGCCTGAAATACCGCAGCACGTAGTCAGAGATAGTTTGTCAGAGATGTCGAGAAGCGAAAACATTCTCATTACGTATAGCATCCGGAATCTATTTTCTTGGCTCGCCGATATTCCTATTGTTTCCTCCTTAATTTTAGACCATTTTAGGAAGATTTATTTTGGATATCTTAAGAATTAAATAGGTTGATAGGTGAGCTTCCATCGACCAATATCTTCCGACATAACGTCATTTGGGCGAAATTGCCGCCTACCAGATGTTGGTGGTATCCTCATTCCCTTAGGATCTCATGTACATATGAGACGGATCCTTATGCAGTGCGCGGATATTTCGCGGATTTTAAATCGCCAGAAAATGTATTCTGAAGATGCAGGTCAATGTATCAGACTTATGGACAACCAGTAGCCATACTTCAATCATCAAAGGCGCTGATATCGATGTCGACTTCTATGCCTCTTGATAAGGTCTTATCCCTTTTGGCACTCCATCTTTCAGCGCTTCCGCCGGGTGGTGATACTCGGGGCTGTCGTAGATCTGCTTGAGCAGCTGCTGGCGCGTTTCCGGTCCTGCCAGGTAGGCGATTGCCACGACCCGTTCAGAAAAGCCCAGGCCCCGCGGATCGAAGGCGCCGTGTTCGGTGACAATCACCACCTGGTCGGCGGCAATCGCTGTGGTTGTGATCCCCTCGGGACACTTTTCGACGACCTTGCTGATGCCCTTTTCCGTGGTGGATCTCAGGGCGATGATGGGCACGCCGCCGCGGGACAGGGCGGCGCCGCGCAGAAAGTCCGACTGGCCGCCCACCCCGCTGTAAATCCGCCGGGCCTGCAGCGAGTCGGCCCAGATATTGCCGTGCAGGTCTACCCCGATGGCGCCGTTGATGGCCACCATGTCGGGCTCGCGAGCGATGTTCAGGACGCTGTTGGTGTAGTCGCAGGGGCGGCTTTGCACCGAAGAGTTGTAGTCGAGCCAGTCGTAACCTTCCTGGTCGCTGGACAGGAAGATCGAGGACATGGCGCAGTTGACGTGGATGAATGTGTGACGGTTGGTGACGACCCCAGCCTCCACCAGGCGCTGCATAGCATCGGCAAAC
>JAFDJF010000795.1 GCA_019307645.1 Deltaproteobacteria bacterium | reverse complement strand
ATTTTTAAGTAATCTCATGGTAAAAAAAGAAAATCTGATTCCTCATAACTAACAACTTCAATAAGAAGCCTTAAAAGCAGCCAGACTAACAGATACTGGTATTAGCTCTTCTCCAGACAATCCTACTAAAATTATTTCCAGTACAAAAAGCAGTCATAATTTTTCCCGGCAATAAAAAGTATAGATTGCCTAATCAATCCTATTTCCTACCATCTGAAAGAATTGTTAGATTTTGGAGCCTAAAAACAGATTCCAAAAGATGTAACATCTTGGAAAGAACTTTAAATTTCCCCGACCTTGTGAATTTTACAATGATGTGTAAAAAGGAGATCCATGTGTGAATGCGGTGTGGCTTTTCAAATAGGAAATGGGAGTTTGTCCCTAAGGGTTTGCAGAGGTGGCATTTCCTGCCCGGACGCATTCTTGCAAATTGTAAATCCTATTGACAAATTGCAAGAAACGTCCTAGTGTGCTGATATGATAAAAAGAAATCTTTCCTCCAAATTAAAAAAACTGGCTGGGCAGTATCCTGTTGTCACCGTTACCGGCCCGAGACAGTCCGGAAAAACAACGCTTGTAAAATCGGTTTTTCCCAAATGGACGTATTTGTCTCTTGAAGATCCGGACGTGAGGGATTTCGCCTTAACAGATCCTCGGGGATTTATTGCAGCCTATCCAGAAGGCGCCATTAGCTTCCCGAAAGCTTCAACTGCATACGCACGCTAAAGTACAGGCATGGTCGGCTTTCGACCCCGCAGAATATCATCGAACCGCATCTTCATATTATCTTTCCATTGCACTGACTCAGCAGACTGGGAGAAAATGTAAAAACGCTCTTCACGAATCGCCTGCAGGGTCTGTTCAGCCATCCGTTCCGGCGTTATTCCCTTTTTCAACTGTGCAGACAATCCTTCTGAAACCACATCGGCTATCTCGGATTTTGCATCTGACGGGAGCTTATATCGATCCGGACGAATGCGTTCTGACTTGTCAATGTTTGTATCCACTGCCATCGGACAAAGAACGGCCACCTGCACCTTTAGCCCATTCATTACAACTTCATGGCAAAGGCACTCGCTCAGGGCGACAACAGCGTGTTTGCTCAGGCAATATGCCGCGCTGTATGGCGTACAGGTAATTCCTGACTGGGAAGATGTGTTGACAATGACCGCTTCTTCATCCTGTTCGATGAGAATCGGCATGAATGTGCGAATCCCATGAATCACCCCCCATGTATTGACTTCCAGATGCCACCGGTAATCTTCCAGTGGGACCTCCCACGAAAGCCCCCCTCTTATCACACCGGCATTGTTGCAGACCACATGAACGCTGCCGAATTTGTCCAGCGTTTTTTGGGCCAGGGCATCAACATCCTGCTGGCTGGAAACATCCGTTACAACAGCGAGTGTTTCTACGCCTCTGGCCTCAATTGCTTTTCCGGCATTATTCAACGCATTTTTATCCAGATCAGCCAGAACCACTTTCATGTTCTCATCAGCAAACTTTTCTGCAAGCGCAAAACCGATTCCACTGGCCGCACCTGTTATGACAGCAACTTTTCCCTCAAAATCCTTCATTTAGGTCTTACCCCCGTAACATCTCAATAAATTCGGGTCGGCTTAGGCGGCGGCGATGTTTTTTTAGGAGTCCGCATCGCCCTATTTAAAGCCTCACATTACAAATTGCGTAGATAGCTGCCGTCAGTTTGGAATGACTCCCAAATATGCGGATTTCTAAAAAGACACCGCCGCCGCCTTATTGCAGCGATTTTAAACGAACTTTTTGAGAAGTTACTTACCCCCAAGATGCATATTTATCATAGAGCCGATCCATTTTCACAGAAGTTACACTACCCCTTCCAATAACGCACCCCTGTTCTTTGCCCACCCATCTTCATAGGGTGAAATATAATCCCACTTAACCTTTATTGAGCTAAATTTCCACTCTCCGTCAACCCTGACATATTCTTCCAGATAGGTCCCTACCATCCACTGAGCCTTCCCCGTCGTCACATCGGTGGTGGGAGCCTCAAAATAATATCTGCCTTTCGCCTTGTCACCGTCTATGTCTATGACCGCATTGTGAACCATATGCATGCAGTAGGAAACAGCTCCCGGCACAACCTCGCCAAAAAACAACTTGAGCCCATCCTTCCCATAAAACTGTGATCCCTCTCCCAAACCGAAATCAACAGCCGCATCATCCGTATAATGGGACAACATCTCGTTCAGATTTTCAGCCTTATCCAGCCCGTCATCACAAAGGATAGCATAGGTTGCTTTCAACTTCTTGATCTCCTCTATGTCCTCCAGCCTCTTGATCCTTGCTTCGAGTTCTTCCATTCCCATTGCTTAACCCCCTATTTTTTTAGTTCTCTCACCCGCTCGCTTCGCTCACTAGAGCGCACGGAGCACACAGAGAAAACATAAAACATCTTTTTTAACTGCCGTGAGACCGGTAGTTAAAAACCGCTATGTCCTGTGGGCAGCATATACACAAGAGTCTTAGACAGATATGCCGTGTAGGCTGCTTGTTAATTATTTACCGCTGCTTGCATCACGATATGTCGGGATGGATTAAATATTATTTAACGGCATTGACTGCCCACTGATTACTGATCGCTGATTGCTGATCACTGGCCACTAATCACTTCTTACCTCTGTAACTTTTGCAATTGTATCTGAAAGTTTTTGATACAGATTTGTGTCTCCGGTGATATTCATCTTTCCACTGGTCCAGGCATTAAAACGATTCATTTCTCCGCTCACAATAGCAGCCCAGTCCTCGGCTGTTACCGTGATGCTGACATCAGGTTCGTCTGCCAAACCAGCATGGCGGACAGCCTGTCCCTTGTCCGCCACAATATACCATCTTTCTTCTCTAGACCCGGTAATATGAAATTGAAC
>JAFDJF010000221.1 GCA_019307645.1 Deltaproteobacteria bacterium | reverse complement strand
GCGGCCCTGACAAAGGTGCCCATCCAGTGGCGCTATATTGCCAAGGCAGGCTGCAGGGAAGACTTCTGGGAAGGATGGAACACCCAGGAGGCCAGGGACAGTCTCGGCAATATGCATATCTGCCGTGTCCTGCTGGTGGGCTATACATCGGAAGAGCAGCTGGAATATGAAGAACGGGTCCTCACGGACATCATGGAAAGTTATGGCGGAAAACTGGGCCGTACCCGACAGTCCGACAATTCATGGATCAAAAATGCCGACTCCGCCACCATGTGGATGATGACAGGGGCCTATACCTCCGTACAGGTTACAGTGGATACTTTGGACTGCGGCGTTAAAGGCGGAGAGGGCCTTGCCAGGGAAAAACCGGCCTTTACCCCGCCGCTCATGGATGACTACGGCGAACCGGGATGGTTCCAGGTGAGCGAGATCGGTCATATGGGTTATATCGAGTTCCTCCAGTACTGGGATCCGAACCCGGATCAAAAAGACATGTATAAGAAGGATGAATGGAACTATATCAAGGTGCCGACCCTGGATGCCGAGTGGGGCATGTTTAATGCCTTTAATATCTATGCCAGCCCCATGAATCTCACCGGAAGGGCATACGGTCCTGAGTGCCGCAAGTGGTTTGAAAAGGTGAAAGCGGAGTTTGACCCGGATAAGCTGTCCAATGACCCGATTCCGTGGGATGTGGATAAGTATGTGGACATGGTCGACTGGGTCAAAAAAGAAGACTACATTGACAGGGACTGGTCAAAAGGCTAGAAGCGAACGACAGATACCAGACGGCAGATGACGGACGACAGCGTGTACGGGCGGTCGTCCGTCGATCGTTATTGGACAATACTACCTCTATAGCATATCCTTCGCCTTCTCATTTACCCCGACACTTTTCCATAATCCCCCCTCCCCTGGTGGGAGGAGGCTGAATGGTCACCAACAAATCTTATATTAAAGTAGGGAGCACAAAGAATGGATCTGAAAAATGAGTTAGAAAAATTAGTTGGAGCAGGCAATGCCCTGGATTCCCCGGAGATCCTCGAAGAATATTCCTCTGATGGTGGGATATATCCACCGGGGCTACCGACAATCGTTGTAAAGGTCACCAAAACAGATGATGTTGCAAAGGTGATCAATTTCGCAAATGACAATTCCACACCCGTAACCCCAGTCAGTTCAGGGGTCCATTTTCAGGGCTGCACCATCCCCTATGAGGGAGGAATCGTGCTTGATCTGTCCAACCTCACCAACATCCTGGAAATCGATGCTCACAACCGAAGGGTCAGGATTGAGCCGGGCGTAACCTGGGGACAGATTACTGATACACTGGCAAAGGAAAATGTCCGTGTCATCTCACCTCTTTTGCCCCATGCATCCCGGTCGGTCATAACCGATTACCTGGAAAGGGAAGTCCCGGTTATACCCAAGTATGAATTCGCAGAGCCTCTGATGACCTATGAGATTGTATGGCCCAACGGAGAGGTCTTCCGCACAGGGTCTGCCAGTGTACCCGGGTATCCGGACTCTCCTTCAAAGGGTGTTAACCCCGCAGGTCCGGGCCTCGACTTTTACAGGCTCCCCCAGGGCGCTCAGGGAACCATGGGTGTTATCAACTGGGCCAACCTGAAACTGGAATATCTCCCCAAGATAAACAAGATTTATTTCATGCCTTTTGATGATATTAATGATGCCATTGAACCGATCTATAAAATACCCAGGGTTCACATCGGACAGGAATTTTTGCTCCTGAATCATGTGGATCTGGCCTTGATCCTGGCAAAAAGCTGGCCGGATGATTTTGACAAACTCATAGACATTCTTCCCACATGGACCTTGATCCTTACCATCAGCGGACCCCCGAGAAGACCGGAAGAACGAATCGAATATGAAGTGGAGGCCCTGCTTGATCTGAAAAAACAGTACTTCCAGGATATGCCTGTACTGGAGGCTATCCCCGGTGTGCCCGGCGGCGGCAGAGAGCTGATCCAGATGCTCAGAAAACCCTGGCCCGCAGAAGAAACATACTGGAAAAACAGACTCTGCGGTGCATGTCAGAGCCTTTTCTTTATTTGCAGGCCTGAAGATGCTCCTTCCTTTTATGAAAAGGTTATCGATGAGGTGCCCAAATACGGTTACCCCCTGGAAGACCTGGGGGTCTACCTCCAACCTGTTGAACAGTCACGTGTTTGTCATCTGGAGTTTAACCTGTTCTATGATCCGGAAGACCCGGTAGAAAAAGAAAAGACCCGGATTATGAACCGTGAAATTGCCCAGGATTTGCTGGAGATGGGAGCGGTATTTACACGGCCTTACGGAGACCTTGCTGACATGGTCTATGAAAAGGCGACTTCCTATACTACAGCCCTGAAGAGGGTCAAAAAGATGTTTGATCCCAATGACATTATGAATCCGGGAAGACTGTGTTTCTAATTCTAGAATAAGGAGCAGAACAAGATGCCTGAAGAATATGTAAAATTTGACCTTACGGATATGAAGAATTTTGAATATGACATGAAACGTTGTGTCCGGTGCAAGGGATGCAAGTGGGTGGATCACATCTATATGCCGGGCGCCACATTCAGCACCCGGTGCCCCAGCGAGAAAAAATATCTTTTTGATTCCTTTTCAGCCTGGGGAAGACTCCGTCTAGCCCTGAGCCTGCTGAACGGCCGGATCGAGTTCAACGACCGATTTGTCGAAGCCATATACAAGTGCCAGCTCTGCGGTGCCTGTGATGTGGGATGTAAACGAAACCTGGACCTGGAGATTGGTTCCGCACTGGAGTCGCTTCGCATCAAGTGTGTGGCTGACGGCTTTGGTCCCATGCCGGAACACAAAACAGCTGCGGAAAATATTGAAAAAGAACACAACGTATTTGGCGCTCCTGCGGATAATCGCGCCAAATGGGCAAAAGACATCCAGTCCGATGACAAGGCGGACTTTGTCTATTTTGTCGGCTGTTACGGCTCTTACAAAATGCAGGGGATCTCAAAGGCCACTGCGAATATTTTAAAAGCCACGGGCCAGTCCTTCAAGATCATGGGCGCTGACGAATACTGCTGCGGCTATCCGCTGTATTCTACCGGTCAGATCGAAAAGGCCAAGCAGGTGGCTCAGCACAATATTGATGCGATCAAGAAGTCCGGCGCAAAGACGGTTGTTACGGCCTGTGCCGAGTGCTACAAGACGCTCAAAGTGGACTACCCAAAGATATTTAACAAATCCACAAGCGACATGGAATACGAGGTCGTCCACCTGGTCGAATTTGTCGCCGATCAGATGGAAAAAGGAACCATTGAATTCAAGAACAACATTGACATGCGCGTCACCTATCATGATGCCTGTAACCTGTCCCGTTTGAGCGAGCCCTGGATGTACTGGGAAGGCACGCGGGGTCATTATGGTATTACAAACCCCTCTGCTCCGCGTCGGAAAGGCACCCACGGTGTCTATCATCAGCCTAGAGATATCCTGAAGGCCATCCCCGGGATCAACTATACGGAAATGATCCGGATCAGGGAAAATGCCTGGTGCTGTGGGGCCGGTGGCGGCGTTGCCGAGGCCTTCCCCGAATTTGCCCAGTGGTCTGCCGAAGAACGGCTTGAAGAAGTGGAAGAGGTGGGTGCGGCAGCACTCATTACCGCATGCCCAAGATGTAATGAAAACTTCTCAAAGGCCGTCAAGGCGTCGGGCGATGATATCCAGGTGATCGATATTGCTGAAATGATAAATGAAGCTATTAAATAGGAGGTTGAAATGAGTATTCCTCAAATCGCATATAACGTACTTGAATCCATTGTGGGACCTGAAAACATCTCACAGGATCCCATTGATTGTGAAGCCCATACTCCCGGCCCGAACGGCTTTGAAACTGACCTGGGTGTGGCAACAATTTTAAAAACGCCCGGGGCTGTCATTTTCCCGGCCACCACGGAAGAGGTCCAGAAGATCGTCAAGGCCTGTAACCGCTACAAGATTCCCTTTATCCCCATCAGCACCCAGTGGTGGTCCGGCCGTGGCGCTGCAAAGGTCGAAGGTGCGCTCATGATCGATCTGAAGCGGATGGGGCAGTGTGATATCGATGACAAGCACATGTTTGCTACCGTAGGCTCCGGTCTTATCTATTCGCAGCTCCAGGAAGAGGCCATGAAACGGGGCCTGTATACCACCATCCCGGGCGGTGGTTCCCAGGTGGGTGTTGTGGCAAACCATATATTATATGGAAGCTCTCCGTTGAACTACCGGACATGCATCGCCAACAGGCGTATCCTGGGTGTTGAGTGGGTCCTGCCCGACGGTGAAATCTTGAGACTGGGATCCTGCGCCCTGGATAAAGACGACTGGCTTTGGGGCGAAGGTATCGGCCCGGACCTGAGGGGTATGATCCGCGGTTTTTCACCCGGATGGATGGGCGCCATGGGTATTGTGACAAGGATGTCGGTCAAGCTGGTTCCGTTCCAGCCCGATAAACCCATGCCCGTGGGAATTACTCCCCACACAGCCGTTGAGCTGCCTTTAAAAAGGATCAACTGGTACAACTTTATCCTGCCCAGTAAGGACGCCCTGGTCAAGGCCATGTATGAGATCGCAAATGCCGAGATCGGCGCAGGGCTGACCAAGGTGCCTCTTTTCTGGCGCGCCATTGCCAGGGCAACTAATAAGGAGGAATTCTGGGAATTGTGGGACCAGGAATCAGAAGAGACCGTGGAGGCCATGAATGTGCTCCGGGTTCTTTTGATCGGATTTACATCGGAAAAGCAGCTTGAATATGAAGAACGCGTTCTCCAGGATATTATTGTCAAGGAACTGGGCGGGAAACAGACCCGGACCAAACCCACGGATGAGTCCTGGATCAAGAATGCCGACTCTGCCAGCATGTGGATGATGTGCGGTGGTTACACGTCCCTGGAATTTGATTTTGAGACAATTGATCATGCCGTGGCAAAGGGTGTGGATTGCTCCAAACTGAAGAAGGGCTACACCCCGCCGCTCATGAAGGCCTACGGCGACCAGGGATGGTTCCAGGTGGGCGATTACGGTCATATGGCCCTGTTTGAGTTCCTGACCTACCACGATCCGGATGACGAACAGAAACACAAGGTGGATGAATGGTCGGTGGCCCTTTCAAAGATGAACATTGAAAACCGGTACTATACGGCCCAGCTGGCTTCCCACAAGCCCTTGTTCCTGACAGGTCCGGCATACGGTCCGGATTATCACAAGTGGATGATCAAGTTTAAAGAAGAGTTTGATCCGGATGCCTTGTCTAATCCGCCGGGTCCGGCAGATACGGATCTCTTCATCCAGGAAGCCGAATGGATGAAAGAGGTGGCGGACTGGCCCGCGCCGAAGATAGAAGCAGATAAGAATCCGAAGTTTGAGTAAGGATTGAAATAATATAA
>JAFDJF010000220.1 GCA_019307645.1 Deltaproteobacteria bacterium | reverse complement strand
GTCCGGGGGGTATGTTCGAGGGCAGGGTAAATGACGAGGAGAGAAAAGAGCTGATCGACATTGCCAATTACTGGACCGGCAGAAGTTTTGGTGATCGGATGAGGGCGGCCATGCCTCCCAACCTGAGTAATTTTGTGGAATTTAACGGCTGCACGGCCACGGTTGAATATTATGAATCACACTCCCCAATCAGTACCGGCCATGAACGGGTGATGCAGTTAGGGACCGACGGTATTGTCAAGGAGTGCCGGGAAAAGCTGAAAGAAGTGCAAGACGAAGGTGTTTCTAAGGGAAAGACACCCGAAGAGTATCTGGCACAGGTGGATAACCTGAATGCGATCATTATTGCCAATGAAGCGTTTGGACGACTTGGAAAACGTTATTCCAAGCTTGCCCAGGAGATGGCAAAGAATGAAAAAGATGCTCAAAGGAAGAAGGATCTGGAGAAGATTGCAGAGGTATGCGGCCGGGTTCCGTCCGAGCCTGCTCGCAATTTGCATGAGGCACTGCAGTGTTTTTTCTTGTCCCATCTGGTGCAAACAGCCGTTTCCAGTCGCTGTTTCGGGTCTTCCTGCAGGTTTGATTATATTTTCAATCCTTATTTTCAGAAAGATAAGGAAAACGGAATTCTTACCAGCGAGGAGGCGCAGGAGCTTGTGGAGGCCCTTTGGGTGAAAATCGAGGGAATCAGTCTTATGCGTCCTCCGGAGGCTGAAGCGGCCTCGGTTGGCGCTACCACTTTCCAGACCATAACCCTGGGCGGGATAGATGCGAAGGGAAGGGATGCTACCAACGAGATGTCTTATATCGCCATTGATGCGAGCATGGCTGTGCATACCATTCAGCCGACCATCGTTGTGCGTTACCATCCAGAGATAGATCCCAATTTTATTGATAAATCTACAGACTGTATTCGCACCGGACTCGGTTTCCCCTGCTTTATCAGTGATCAGGCCACATTTCCTCAGTTCATACGAAGGGGTGTCCCAGAGGATGAGGTGTGGAACTGGGTGGCGCCTTCGTGTATCTCCAGGGTAATGCCAAATGTGAACATGCGTCAGGGCGGTGCTACTGCGGCATATTTCGGTTATGGTAAATGTTTTGACCTGGCCTTAAACGATGGGTACGACAGGTGGCTCGGAAAACAGCTGGGCCCCAAGACCGGGGATCCAAGTACATTTAAGAGCATTGATGATTTCAAGGAGGCCTATCTCAAGCAGGTTGATTTCGTGTGCGGTCAGGCCATTCAGGTCTACAACATCAGTGAGGCCATCCGGTGCAGATACATGAAGCGGCCCCTGGTCTCCGGCTTTCTGAAGGATTGTGTTGAAAGGGGTCTGACCACCACGGATTTTTCGGTTTACGACAATTATAATGTCCCTGAGATGCAGGTCCTGGGAGCTATTAATGTGGCCGACTCTTTGACAGCCATCAAAAAATTTGTTTTTGAAGAAAAAAAGCTGACCATCGACGAGTTGCTGGATGCATGCCGATCCAACTGGGAAGGCAAGGAGGAGATAAGGCAGATGTGCCTGAATGCCCCCAAGTACGGTAATGATATTGATGAGGCCGATGAAATGGCCCAATGGGTGCACTGGGAGTCCAACGAGACACTCATGAAACACAAAGACTACTGGGGCGCCCCCATCAGGGCCCAGGGTTCAATTACATCCGCCTACTATTCATTCGGCCGTGCTACTCCTGCAACTCCAGATGGCCGCTGGGACAGCGAGCCATTGGCTGACGGTACCTCTTCACCTATGGCCGGAAGGGATACAAAGGGGCCAACAGCGACCTTGAGCTCCGTTGGCAAGCTGGATCCCCTGAAGGGCAATGAACTTCTTTTAAACCAGAAGTTCATGCCCCAGTTCCTGGAGGGGGAAAATAAGAAGCTGTTTGCCGATTACTTGAAAACCTGGCACGATCTGGGGTGCTATCATGTCCAGTTCAACGTGGTGGACAAAAATGTTCTGATGGTCGCACAGGAAAAGCCGGAGAGCTATCCTGATCTTGTTGTTCGGGTTGCAGGCTACAGTTCATACTGGGTAGACCTCGGGAAACCCATGCAGGACGACATCATCAAGAGGACTGAGCAAAGCTTTGCCTGTTAATGGCTAATTTCTCAAGAAAAACCTATCCCTCTAACAGGGGATAGGTTTTACCTTTTTAGATAGGAGGCATAATTAATGAACGATCAGTTTAAGCGTTTACTGTCGCCGGGAAACATCGGCAGTTTGGAACTCAAAAATAGAGTCGTCACTGCCCCCATGTGGAATGGTTATGGGGGCGTAGATGGGTCTGTAACCTCCAGAACAGTGAATTATTATTCAGAAAAGGCAAAGGGTGGCCCCGGGTTGATCATTGTGGAGTTCACATACATAGATGAAATCGCCAGCAAATCCGTGCCGAACCAGCTCGCCTTTTGTAACGATGAATATAACTCCGGCATGACGTTGCTGGTTCAGGCCATTCATGACGGCGGGGCAAAGTGCGCGATTCAGCTTGGCCACGCAGGCGCCATGAGGTTTTTACCTGATCCTCCCTGGATGGGGCCCTCGGACGGAGAACATGACCTGTCGCCCATGGGGCCGTTTCCTTCCCTTCCTATTACAGGGTTGAACAAGGAAGAGATTTCAGCCATTGTCGCAGCGTTTGGTGAAGCGGCAGGGAGGGCCAAGCGCATTGGATTTGACATGCTCGAACTCCATGCAGCCCATGGTTATTTAACAACCGAATTCTTGTCGCCCCATTTCAATAAAAGAACGGACGAGTATGGCGGCTCGCCTGAAAAAAGAATGCGTTTTCCTCTCGAGGTCGTAGAGGCAATGCGGGCGGCGGTAGGGCCGGATTTCCCTATCAGTGTGAGATTTAACGGCACTGACTATGCTCCGGAAGATCCCATAACCATTGAAGAGGCCGTTTTATTTGCCCAAAAGCTGGAAGAGGCGGGTGTTGACGCCCTTCACGTTTCAGGCGGCACCGACGTATATCTGGACAAACTGCTCACCACCACCTATCAAAAGCGTGCATTTAATGTTTATCTGGCAGAAGGAGTTAAAAGGAAATCGGAGGTTAAGATACCTGTGATTGCTACGGGCGCCATCACAACGCCGGATCTTGCGGAAGAGATTCTGACGGATGGAAAAGCAGATTTCATTGCCCTTGGCCGCCAGACACTGGCCGATCCAAACTGGGTTAAAAAAACGGAAGAAGGCCGGCCGGAAGACATTATCCCTTGCATACGATGTAACGACGGTTGCCAGGGACGGGTCCTGTTATCCTTTCGGGGAACCACCTGTACGGTCAATCCACGGACCGGTTTCGAGATGATTCGCTCTATTGCTCCGCTTGAAAAGAAAAAGAAAGTGGCTGTCATCGGAGGCGGACCCGGGGGCATGGAAGCCGCACGGGTGGCTACCCTAAGGGGACACGATGTTACCTTGTATGAAAAGAGAGCGTTGGGTGGCGCTATGATCGAAGCAAGCTGGGACTCGGCAGTGAAGACCGACCTTGAGCTTCTCATTGCATATTACCGCACTCAGATGGAAAAACTCAACATCAAAATCATAAAAGAGGAAGCGACAGCAGAGGCCGTCGTGAACGGGGGCTATAACGTGGCTATTGTGGCAAACGGCGCTGTCTCTCGAAAACTTGAAGTCCCGGGAGCAGACAAACCCCATGTCCATGAAGCCATTGAGATAACAAGAGACAAGGACAAAGAACTGGGTAAATCCGTGATTGTCATCGGCGGCGGCGTGCTTGCATCAGAAATTGCCGTCAGCCAGGCTCTTATGGGCAGGAAAGTGATCATGACGGCCCCTGAAGGGTGCCAATTTGGAGAAAGTGAAATAGCAGGAGACCTTATCTCTACCAGGCGCGCCCTTCTGGAACTCATGAAGGCCAACAATGTGGAGATCAATATGTGCCTGCTTCCCAAAGAGATTACAGATAACGGCGTGATCTCCGTAGAGCAGGATGGAAACGAGCGAAAATTTAAAGCTGACAGCGTGATAATATGTCGGGGGTTCCTACCTGATAAGCGTATGACAGATGCGTTAAAGGGAAAGGTAAAAGAGATCATTCCCATCGGTGACTGTGTAGATGCGCGTAAATTCTACGACGCTATCCATGAAGGTTGGGTTGCTGGGAACAGGATATAGTGTTTTAATGGAAGGGTTCAAGGGGTCTAGGGGCCAAGGGTTCAAGGAACTGCTTGTTTTGTTTTTTTACTCGACCCCTCGACCCCTTGAATTTTGCTCTGAAATGAAAAGGAGGGATATGTGAATGCGATGGAATCAATGAACTGTGAACTGGAGGTTTCCCCAAAAAGACGTAAAACCGCATTTCATGGCTTTTCTCTACGTTAAAAGGAAACCTCCAGTTTTCAGTTCGTTGAGTTATGGCTGTAAATGGCCACACCGTTTGCCAATATTCCCTATATTAAAGCTGTCGACCGCAAAGCCGGTGGGGCCTTTGTATGAAAAACTCAAACAGGATGAGCATGCAAGGACAACAAGGCAAAACATCCAAAGGCTGGTCGCAAGCGGGCATAAAACGCCGGAATGAGTAAGGCTGAACTATATTACAGACACAGGATAAAGGAGAGAACAACATGAGTATTGAAGAAAATAAAGCATTGGCTCGCAGATTTATGGATGCGCTCAGCAGAAATGACAAGCAATTCGTCATGAATGTCTATGCCGATGATGTTGCCCTGTGGACGGCCGGTTCCTTGCCTTTCTCAGGAACTCATACCAAGGATGAGGTGGCCGTACTGATGGATCAAATCCTGGGCGCCTTTCCAGACGGAATTGAGTTTAAAGTTAAAGACCTTACTGCTGAGGGCGAGCGCGTTGCCATTGAAGCGGAATGCCATGCCAAGCATATGAGCGGAAAGGACTATAACAACCATTACCATTTTTTGATGGTGATCAGAGACGGGAAGATCATCGAGTATAAAGAGTATATGGACACTCAACTCGCCAATGACGTGCTATTAGGCGGATAAATGTAAATTCTTCATGAGCAAATATGTACAAATAGGATTGGAAGCGTAGGATAAGACCCGGTGTTGCTGATTGTTTTTTGTTCGTCAGAACCATGTCCCGCAACGTTGCGGAGATCCCGACAAACAACAAAATGATTCTCTCTGTGTCCTCTGTGGTTTCTTCTGAAGATGAGATGCCAAAATGTGAATTTATTTTTGCGCGAGCCCTAAGCACTTGCGGGCCTACGAGCAAGGTCAACGAAAGACCTGTCTACGTGCGACGCACAGGCAGAAAGGCAACCCTGAATCTGTGAACGGCTACCTATTTTACCCTAACGTTGCATAAATCCTGCATGACTACACACACATTTCACGCACTCTAACACGTTTTTGTTCGAAGTTTTATGCAACGTTAGGGTTTACTCCGACTATCTGTAAATATTCTGCTATTCCTAAAAGCGATGGGTCTTCACTCAAATGTAATTCCATACCAGCAATTTCCGAGAAAAACTTATCATCATAATTCGTCATACTTTGAATCTCTTCTGACAATGAGGGGGTCATAATTTGATTACCATATAGTTTAATCACTTCAATGCCGTTTTGCTGAAACAGGTTTTGAAGCTCTTGAGGGCTAAAAACTCTACATCTTTCTATCCCTTTATAAGGGGCATAATTTAATTCGCTTTTAGTCAATTCAAGGGCCTTTTTAGGATTCGTCATTACATCAGCTAATGCCAAAGGGTATCGCCCAATAACGGAAGCCCAAATGTTTCCTTCCTTCTTTAGTACTCGACCTAATTCGCTAACTACCTTTTGAGAATCAGATATGGAAATGGGGCCGTCCTCACAGATTACAAAGTCGAACATCTCTTTAGGAAAGGATAAATTAGTTATGTCCTCTTCTTTTATTGTTACCCTGTCTGATAATTTTTCATTGTGGATTTTAATGTCCGCCTGTTCCAACATTCCCTTAGAGATGTCACACAAAACCACTCTATATCCCATTTTTGCCAGAGGCAAGGCCCATTTACCTGTTCCTCCACCAGCATCCAATATTAATGAATTCTTATCCCCAGGGAGATATTTTTTTAGATGTTCCCAGGTCACATGCCTATATGCCTTTCCTTGAAGCGTTTCGAACCAGCTGTCAAAATCAGGAGCGATTTCATTGAAAAGTGATTTAACGCTTTCGATTGGCTCAGACCTTTCTTTCATAAAAACCTCCACTCGTTAAATGTGTATGGTTGAACATCGCAGCATACTGACTGTCAGAGGAATTTCAATATGTTTTTGGTGACATCAGATTGATACGAAAATCCATAAAACTTGCTATTGCCATAAGAAT
>JAFDJF010000794.1 GCA_019307645.1 Deltaproteobacteria bacterium | reverse complement strand
AGGAAAAGGAATCAATGTGTACACACACGGTGAGATGCTGCCATGCCACGGTTATCCGGAGTTAAAAAAATATTCTCATCTCTATGGACACTATGGCACAGCCTGGCAGAATCAGGCCAAGGAGTTCGCGGAATTTCCGGGAGCCATCCTCATGACCACCAATTGTATCCAGAAACCCAGAGAATCCTATAAGGATAATATCTTTACAACGGGTCTTGTGGGCTGGCCCGGAGTTCCCCACATTGCTGACAAAGATTTTACACCTGTCATCGAAAAGGCCCTTTCCCTGCCCGGGTTTACCGAAGATACGGATAAAGGATCTGTTATGGTCGGCTTTGCCCGCAATGCGGTGCTGGGTGTGGCGGACAAAATTATTGAAGCCGTCAAAGGCGGTGCCATCAAGCATTTCTTCCTGGTTGCAGGCTGTGACGGTGCAAAACCCGGCAGGAACTATTATACTGAGATAGTGGAAAAGATTCCCGATGACAGTGTGATCCTTACCCTTGCCTGTGGCAAATTCAGGTTCTTTGACAAGGACCTGGGAGATATCGGCGGTATCCCGAGGCTTCTGGATGTCGGTCAATGTAATGATGCCTACTCCGCAGTTCAGATCGCGGTGGCCCTGGCAGGGGCTTTTGACTGCGGTGTGAATGATCTGCCGCTTTCCATAATCCTTTCGTGGTATGAGCAGAAAGCGGTTGCCATATTGCTGACACTCCTGCATCTGGGCATTAAGGATATCAGGCTGGGACCCACTCTTCCTGCCTTTATCACGCCCAATGTGCTGGATGTTCTGGTGAAGAATTTTAACATCATGCCGACAGGTACGCCGGATGAAGACCTGAAAGCTATTTTGGGTTAATTTGTTAGACAGAAACGACAGGATGATCAGGATTTCAGATAAACAAATATCATGGGGGTCCTGTTCATCCTGTCAAAAGAAACTTGCTCACAAACGGACGGAGAAAAACTTATGAAATGCCCGGGTCAGGACAGCCGTTACTGGAAGCCGGGGGCCATCTTTGATGCCAAGTGCCCCGAGTGCGGAAATGAGGTGGAGTTTTTTAAAGACGATACAATGCGTCGCTGCAAAAACTGCGGTCACCGGTTTCTGAACCCCGGCATGGATTTCGGCTGTGCATCCTATTGTCAATATGCGGACCAGTGTATTGGCAACCTGCCGCCTGAGCTTATTGCCCAGAAAGAGGATCTGTTGAAGGACAGGGTTGCCATTAAAATGAAACGCTATTTCAGACAGGATTTCAAACGTATCGGCCATGCCACCCGGGTAGCCCGATATGCCGAACAGATCGGCAAGGCAGAGCAGGGCAACCTGGCAGTGATATTGACCGCCGCCTACCTGCACGATATCGGGATCAAGGAAGCTGAACGGAAATACCAGAGTGCCGCCGCCAGGTACCAGGAGGAGGAAGGCCCGCCCATCGCAAGGGAAATCCTTGAGAGTTTGGGGGCAAATGAGGCGTTGATGGAGGAAGTGTGTGATATCGTCGGCCACCACCATCATCCAAGAGATGAGGAAAGTATCAACTTCAAGTGCGTTTATGATGCAGACCTGATTGCCAACCTGGAAGAAAATCAGAAGAAAGATACATCAACTCCCGAGACCCTGGGCGGTATTATCGAAAATTCGTTTCTGACTGAAAGTGGTCATGGTCTGGCAAAACAGATTCTTCTATAATCTGAACGCATTTTACTAATAGGTGCATTAGTATTTAGACAGGATTACAGGATAGACGGTCTGGCAAAACAGATTCTTCTATAATCTGAACGCATTTTACTAATAGGTGCATTAGTATTTAGACAGGATTACAGGATAGACAAGATTTTTTTGCCTTCCCCCCGCCCTGCGGGAAGGCTTAGGGTTCGCGCAAAAATAAATTCACATTTTTGGCGCTCAGATTTAGATTAGGTTTGGTAGATATTTAAGAGCAAAAGACGCAGTAATAGTGGACTATTTCGAGGTTTTTGCTCTTCAAAATGTGCCAAAAATGACCTGAAGATGAGATGCCAAAATGTGAAGTTATTTTTGCGCGAGCCCTTAGGAGAATATCGTGAAAGTAAAACGGAAAATTATCGAAATTGATGACGTGCGCGAGCCCTTAGGAGAATATCGTGAAAGTAAAACGGAAAATTATCGAAATTGATGACGAACGCTGTGATGGATGCGGGCAGTGTGTGCCGGCATGTGCGGAAGGGGCTATTGAAATCATTGATGGAAAGGCGCATATTGTTGCAGAAAAATACTGTGACGGCCTCGGTGCCTGCCTGGGTGAGTGCCCTAATGATGCCCTCACTGTCGTGGAACGTGAAGCGGATGACTTTGATGAAGAAGCTGTGGAAGCGTACTTGAAAGAGACAGGTCAGGAAGAGCAACAAGCCGAGCAACCTTTGCCCGGCGGCTGTCCATCGGCCCAGATCCAGACCTTTATTCCGACCACACCATGCCAGGCGGCCAATGCCCCTGTTGTTCAATCAAATGCAGCTTCTGCGCTTTCTCATTGGCCGATCCAGATTAATCTGGTGCCGCCGAATGCGCCGTTTTTAAAAGGGGCGGACCTCTTGATCGCAGCAGACTGCACACCCGTGGCCTACCCGAATTTTCATCAGGATTTTCTCCAGGGCAAGGTTGTTATGGTGGGGTGCCCGAAGTTTGATGACGTGCAGGGATACATTCAGAAGTTAACCGATATTTTCAGGACTGCAGACATCAGGAGCATCACCACGGTCGTCATGGAAGTACCATGCTGCTCGGGCCTCCCGACGATCATAAAGAATGCGATGGAAGCATCAGGAAAAAACATCCCCGTAGAAGAGGTTGTTATCAGTACCATGGGTGAAATTTTACCCTAACATTGCAAAAGTCGAGAATGTCGCAGATCCAAGGCGTCAAGGGTGAAGCTGTAGTACTTTACCGCGAATCCTTGACAACACAGGAGATGTGGCATTCTCGGCTTTCCCGAAGGGTAAAAAACATGGCGTTTTCCAGCCATTGCTAGATTCCACTGTGTGTGAATTCCAGAAACGGTGTAGATAACAGCTCTGCAATAATAGGTTTTTAGCCAACGTTGCCATGTTTTTTATGCAACTAAAGGGTTTATGAAGGTAAAGGGGTAGCCGGTATGAAGAAAATCAATTTGTATCAAGAAAATGACTTCAGTGATCTGTCAATGAAACGATTCCTTGTCCATGATTCTCCCTATTTCAAGATTCTGAATTTCAACTTCAAGCCAGGGCAGGAACTTCCCATTCATTCCCATAATGTGGAGGGACAACTCAGCATTGTAGAGGGTGAGTTCCTGGGGGAGGATGGTGTTACAATTCCGGCTCAGTCAGGGGATGTGCTGGTTTCTGATATCAGCGAACCCCATGGCGTGAGAGCCAAAACAAACATGAGGGTGATTGTCACGATTGCCCCGCCTATTTAGGTACTTACAAGTTAATCAGAACCACCAGTAGATCTGCAAGCATGAGGAAGGCCCTTAGGGTTCGCGCAAAAATAAATTCACATTTTTGGCGCTCAGATTTAGGTTAGGTTTGGTAGATATTTAAGAGCAAAAGACGCAGTAATAGTGGACTATTTCAAGGTTTTTGC
>JAFDJF010000219.1 GCA_019307645.1 Deltaproteobacteria bacterium | reverse complement strand
TAAATTCACATTTTGGCGCTCAGATTTAGGCTAATATTGTCATATTATGAAAAGTAAAAGGCGCAGGAATAGTGGACTATTTTAAGGTTTTTGCTTTTCATAATATGTCAAGAGGGACCTGAAGATGAGATGTCAAAATGTGAATTTATTTTTGCGCGAGCCCTAAGCAGGTCTTCGTCTGGGAATGGAACGTAGATTATTTTCGGTTCCACCGAGTCGAGACAGTCGCTTGCTGCTTTCGCGGGCAATTAAAGCTTCTAAACCAAGACGCACTAAAGAAGTTTTTTCCTTAATGCCGGTCAGCCGCGATGCCTTTTCCAATATTTTGTCGTCTATGTTTAGCGTTGTTCTCATATGCATTAATATGCATTAAACATGCATCACTGTCAAGTAGAAAAATGTGAATAGGGGCATCCTATAAATCTCATTACTTCGCAGTTTCACGTTTTCGTGATTATTCCTAATCATCGCCAAGAGGTATTGGAAATGCCTGGCAGATGATGCTATAAAAGAAATTATGACAGATTCTTTTTTTATATTTGCAGGTTGGCTAATAGATGGATCAGGCGGGCACATCCGTCAAAATATGCTGCTCAATATTAAAAACGGAATAATCATGTCTCTCAAAGAGGCAGGAAACGCCGACCTGAGCAAAGCTGACATCATTGATCTTTCACACAGCACCCTTTTGCCCGGGTTTGTGGATGCCCATGTCCATCTCTTTATGTCGGGCACGAGCAACCCGGAGGTCCGTCAGCAGCAGCTTGATGCCCCGTTTGAAAACATAAAAAAGGTAATCTCAAGACATATTCATCAACAGCTTGCCCATGGTGTGGTGGCAGTAAGGGACGGCGGTGACTATGCGGGACATGCCTTGAGATACAAAACAGAATGCCTGCCCTCGGAAAAACTGCCCATTTATCTGAGATCTGCAGGCAAGGCCTGGCGGGCTTCCGGACGCTATGGAAGGCTCATCGGAAGACCGCCATCAGGAGGAAATTCCCTCGCACAGGCCATTGCACATGGCCAGGAGGGTCTTGATCATGTCAAAATCGTTAACTCCGGCCTCAACAGCCTGACAGAATTCGGAAAAAAAACCCTTCCCCAGTTCAATGCGGACCAACTGCGGGCTGCTGTCCGGACTGCCGGCGATCTTGGACTCAGGGTAATGGTCCATGCCAACGGAGAACTCCCGGTTAAACTGGCAATAGAAGCAGGATGCCACTCCATTGAGCACGGGTTTTTTATGGGCAAAGACAACCTCAGGAGGATGGCGGATAGGCAGGTGATGTGGGTACCCACGGCTTATACCATGAAGGCCTATCACGAATCCCTTGACACCATTAGCGTTGAAGGGGAGGTAGCACTCAGGAATCTCGAACATCAGATGAATCAGATATCGCTGGCAATGCAGTACGGGGTTCCGATCGCAATAGGTACCGATTGCGGGAGCTTGGGCGTTCACCACGGATCTGCATTTAAAAAGGAACTCAGACTCCTGATACAAGCCGGGATGACCCTGGAAAAGGGCATCCAATGTGCAACCCAAAACGGCGCAAAAACGCTTGGTGTGGCAGATGATTTCGGCAGGCTGGGTACTGGAATGCCGGTCACCTTTGGTGCTGCCGAGGGAGACCCTTCAGGTTTGCCCGACACATTAAATGCGCCTGTCAAACTCTTCATCCGGGGTGAAGCGTGGAAGCCCGATGCTATGTGCCTCCCGATGCCGTTACCCCCCGAATGAACAGGGTATTTGTCTGAAGAATAGAGCCCCTCCTTCATCGTTTTAACCTTGACTGTCGGAGCGAAGCGTAGATCCCGTCTGAAGCGAAAGCGGAAAACCGTGAACCTTATAACCGGAGTTACAAAATGGGTATAAAGCTAATCGAAATCAGACAGGATATGCCGGGATTCAATGGTTTTCTGGGCTCCTGGGTCTGTCAGGACGATATAGACTTTCTGGTTGATGTAGGCCCTTCCAATACGGCCGGTCGTCTCATCGATTCTTTGGCATCAATAGGAGTGGACAAAGTTGATTTTATCCTTCTTACCCACATACACATCGACCACGCAGGAGCCCTGGCCGATCTTCTTGAACACTATCCCATGGCAAGGGTTATATGCCACGAAAAAGGTATCAAATTCCTTGTTGATCCCTCAAAGCTCTGGGCAGGCAGCCTGGCGGTCCTGGGAGAGACGGCAAAGGGGTATGGGCCGCCTGCGCCCGTTAGAGAAGAAAAGTTGATTCCCCACACACAAAGCAGCGTCCCTGATCTTTCAGTCATCGAAACACCCGGACATGCGGCGCACCACCTGAGTTTTTGTTATAAAAACAACCTGTTTGCAGGAGAAGCAGGCGGGAATTATTTTCTAATTAATAAGGCGGAATATCTGCGCCCGGCCACGCCACCGCGGTTTTTTTTCAAGGTTTTCCTGGACAGCCTCGACCGCTTGCTCGCCCTGGAAAATCAGACAATATATTACGCACATTTCGGCGTAGCAGAAAATTCACACAGGTTATTGAATAAATTTCGTAATCAGCTCTTTCGCTGGAAAAAAATAATCTTTGAAGAAGTGCAGAAAGGTGAGGAGGATCTGGTAGGCCGCTGTATGGACGCCTTGCTTGAAAAGGACCCGGACCTGAGAGCTTTCAATGAAATGGATCCGGGTTTGCAGAAACGGGAGAAGATTTTTTTGGCCAATTCTATTAATGGATTTATCGGTTTTTTTCAGGAAGAACACAGGTAGTCAGGCTGAAGGCTTTTAGGCTGAAGACTGAAGGGAAAATCCGGGAATTTTCTTCCAGGAATAACGCAGTTACAATAATACAGTAATGGGAGCCCCATGTGTGTGATATTCAATCCTTTACTAAAAGCCTACAGCCTAAACAACCTGAACAGCTAAAATTCCTTTACGCAACCTTCTGTAAAAAGTCGCGCAGCCTGTCTCGGAAAGCCCGGATAGCCGTTTCAGCCCAACTGCGATGATAATAGATCTGTCTTTCCTCAGGGGTTACCAGTTCAGGGGCACATTTCAGCTTCCGCTTGGTAATAGCGTTATAATCGTCCAGCACAAATCGTTTGTAGGCCAGGTTTAAAAGCGGGAACCTGAATTCACTCCTGGAAATAGATGCGGCCCAGTCTACAATGTAGGGAAGCCCATCGTGACCTAAAATGATATTGGCTGCCCTCTTTAAATCACAGTGGGCCAACCCCCGTTCGTGGAAACCGTCCACAACGTCCTTGAGGGCATCAAAGAAATCGCCCCGAAGCCTTGTCTTGTCTTTGGCCTCCCCCAGATCTGTTCCCGGGATCGCTTCAACTACAAGCGCAAGCCCCCCAATGACCCTGAAAAAAGTCGGCACGCCTTTAAGATTTTTCATTTTTTTAAAGGCCTTCGCCTCTCTCCACACGAGAAGACGCCCGAACGTATTTCTAAAAAAGAACTTGCTGCTGCTGTAGTCTTTGACAATGGCCCGAACGCCATCTTCTTCAACGAGCCAAATGGTAGGTCTTGTGTTCGTAGATTTTCTCAGAATAGCGCACTGCCGTTTTGGCAGGTCAGAAAGTGTCAGAGAGTCAAACATGGGCGAATACGCACGGGTTCATTGGCGTCAATTAAAAGATGTTTTCACAGGCGATCAGGAAATGTCAGCCCTGCTTCAGGGCAACAATCAGCGAATCTATCTTCAGCCTGGCATCATTGAATACGCCTGAAAGGTTCAGAGAATGATTGGCGAAAATACTTCCGGGATCTCCGTTAAACACGACGAAGGGTTCAAAATCGCATCTCATGAGATCCTCAAGAACCTTGTCGACGAGTTGAACTGAATTTTTATCCCTCAGAACATCGATAAAATCAATGCGAATGGCCATGAAAGATTCATGAAGGGCATAAGCCACTCCCTGGGCATAATAAAAGTTATTGTCAATCAAATACCATGGGATGTCTATGTCCACCATCTTAGGCGATCCGGAACTGTGTTTTTCTTCGTGGTCCACAGCCAGGACTTCTTTCATGTTGCGCGGTGCATTGAGAAGCCGGGTGTTCACCCCGCCCATCAGTGACGCATACTGAGTGAGAAGCTCCACCAGATTATCGGCTCTTGGATAAAAATCGGATTTCCCTGTCAGAAGATTCTGATAAAAGGCCTCAAGATTTTCAGATGCCCTCTTCCATCTGCTTTCCGCAGACGGAAACCACCACTTGTATGGATCGTTTGAAAGGGCGGTGTATGCCTGTTCCGCAAGAGGGTCAAGCTTGTCAGTAGTCCGCATGCGGGACAGGTTGTCTCTCAGGCCCCGAATGTTATACCGTATAACCTCCAGCTCTCCGATCTGGAAATTAGGCATATTGTCCAAAAGGGCTGTTGGCCAGAAATGATCATTAGGCAACCAGTTTTCAAGCATCTGTTCAATAAGGAGCTGGTTTGTCCTGATGAATGCAGATCCCTTGATCTTGGTGTCCACATTATCCAGTTTGATCCGGTCGGGCTTGGTTGAGTTTACGGCCATCACAATGACCGAAAAAAGAACAAGGGCCACAATAACCACATAAATAAGTGGCTTTATTTTACTTTTTTTGTCTTTAGTATCTTTTTCCATGGCTAATTACCGCCTTTTACCTAAAGTGATCGGTTCAAGGTTCACGGTCACAGTTAATTTCGATTTTGCCGGGATTTTCTTCATGTTTCCAGAGCAACATAGCGTGTTCCTCGGACTTTGGGTGCAAAACCGTTTGGCGTATCAAAAAACCAGATGTACAGGGTATTTGTCTAAAGAATGGAGACCCTCCTTCATCGCCTTTAACCTTGAACCCTGAACCGTGAACCCTACAACCTGAGTAGTTACTATATTTTTCCCTATACTTGCACAATACTCGTTAAAAGGAAAGCAACTATTCAGCTGCTGAGATAATTACGCATATAGTGCTCAGTCAATGCCGTTAAATCAGGACGACCTCACTTCCACGGAAGGAAAAAGAGACCTGTCTGTATGCGGAAGAAATTTTGCCGCACTGAAAAGATTCATGAATTCCTGGTTCACATTGAGCTCAATATAGGTGATCTGATCTCGGATTCGATAAATTTCATCTCTGTCCTGAGACGATAACAGTGCCCTACTTGCTCCCTCAAGAGATGTATTCCCTAAAGGGACATAAGTCTCACTGGGACGGTCCGGGATCATGCCTATAGTAATAGCTGATCTGGGATCAATGTATGTCCCAAAGGTGCCGGCTATATAAAATTTATCGATGTCTTTCATGGGTATATTAACCGTGTTACTGATAGTGGTCAAGATGGTGTACATGGCCGCCTTGGAGCGTACAAGCGCATCAATATCCGGCTGGGAAAGCGTAAGGACCTGTCCGGTTTCCGAGTCTTCAGGGGGAACAACAACTACATTTTTGATGCCCTCGATCTCAACAAGCCTTTCCCCGCA
>JAFDJF010000218.1 GCA_019307645.1 Deltaproteobacteria bacterium | reverse complement strand
ACAACACGCAACAATAAACAGCGTATACTTTGTTCACGATTTCTTTTCCTAATTACATACAATGACTGCGCTTTCAGCGCACTCCATAACTTTAGATCACTTTAGGCACTTTAGTTCACTTTAGATCACTAATCGGCCTCTTCACCCACAATCTGGCATATGGAGAAATTTGGACTGAACAGAAGCACCGACGCAAAACAGTTTACCGAGTATTGCGATCGCTTCAATCTTAATCTGATTGGTGATTAATGATTTGTGATTGGAAATGTGAAGGGGTCAGTAAAGGGGTATTACAGAAAATCCACCCACTCCCATCGAATCAGGTCTTTGTCTTTCAAATATCGTAAATATCCCCGCTCTGCTGAAAATTTCAGTGTCTCAAGCAGTTTCTCCTGAGAATACTCTGTCGATTTCAACAATCTATTTGCCAGGATTCTCAAAACATCTTCATCAGAATCAGGCATATCCTGATTCCGCCAAAATCCATCTTCTTCTACTTTACAGTCCATCATCAGGTCATAGAGAAGCACAGTGCGTTCAAGGTTAATAATCGTATTGGCTTCTTCCTCGGTTGCCTGCCCCGTTTCCATAAGTTCGCTTATCCTACCCAGATAATCATCAAATTTCTTATCCCAGCCGATGATAAATTCATCAAACATTTCTCGGCTAACCGTTTGGGTCTCCACAATGGCCCGGTTGGCATGATATTGCGACCAGTCATCGGTCAAAATTTTAATTCCTAATTTTTCACTCTCTTCACGGATCTTTGTCCCTGGAAATGGTGCCAGTAAATGAAAACCATGCAACACTCCCATTTTTTTCAGCTTTTCTCCAAAAGCAATGGTTTCATCCATAGTTTCGGGTGTCTCACCCGGAAGTCCTAGAATAAAAGATACTGTTGGAATAATACCGGCCTCATTGCACATATCTACAGCAGCGATAACCTGGTCGAGTGTTATACCCTTTTTAATGGTCTTTAGTATTTCCGGATTTCCGGTTTCAACACCAAAACTTACTGCAGTACATCCGGCTTCTTTCATTTTTTTCAGGACATCTAACGAAACCGTATCAACCCTTGCAAATGAAGACCACTTAAGCTTGAGGTTTCGGCTGATTATTTCATCGCATACATCAATACAATGGCGTTTATTTGCTGTAAAAAGGTCATCCGCAATATTAATCTGTGGAAAGCCCAGTGAACCGAGATATTCCAGCTCATCAACCACATTTCCGGGATTTCGATACCGAACCTTTGCGCCCACCATCTTTCTTCCAACACAGAATATGCACTTAAACGGACATCCCCTGCTTGTCGTCATACTGATGGCCATATTTAGAGCCTTGTATCTACCAAGGGGAAGCAAATGTCTTGCAGGGATAGGCAGCGAATTGACATCAACCCATGTTTTTCTGCTTTCGGTTTCAACTATTTCTTTTCCATTTCGATATGCAATCCCGTTGATATCATTCCAGGCCTTTTTATTGTTTATGGCGTCTATAAGCTCAATAATCGTATCTTCGCCCTCCCCGATCACAACAAGATCCAGTTCGGGGTGAGCGTTCATCATTTCTTCCGCACAGAAAGACACATGCGGCCCTCCCATGACGGTTAACACATCAGGAGCAATACTTTTGACATCTTTTATTATTTCAACGGCATTATCAAATGTCATGGTTACGGATGTGGCACACACCACATCCGGTCTATAACTGTTAATAACAGATTCAATAAAGTTCTTACTGTACGGGTTCACCACAAAATCAGAGACCTTTACCTCTATTCCTTCTTTTTCAAGGACGGCTGCAAGATACGCCAGACCCAGAGGAGGGGAAGGGTTCTCAGAGAGAGGATAATGTGGGTTAATAAGTAAAAAACGCATTTTATCCATTTAATTCTTCTTTTTTCAGTTTAATGGAGGGAAAGGGCCAGAGAATACAATTTGTAACGAGGTCCTTTCTATTTTACTCCGGCCTGGGTGTCAAACAATTTGACGATCATATCTTCAAGCTGTACCATCAGGTTCATGTCCCCTTCAATCACAAGCCTGCCACTTGCCCATGCTTCCAGGCGATCAAGTTCCCCGCTTTGAATTGCATTCCAGTCTTCTAAGGCGACAGTTATCGTGCAATCCGGATTATCCACTGTACCGTTGTATCGAGTTCCTTTTCCCTTATCAGATATCAAATACCAGTCATAACCAGTCGGTCCTGTAAAATGGAACTGAACAGATACTGTAACCGCATCAAGAGATGACGTTTCCTGTCTTTTTGGACCCGGAGAAGGTAAATCCAGGAGATCCGAAAGATGCTGCGTGCAAACATTATTTTGAATCATTTCCTCTTCAATGGGGATCCCCTGTTGCGAAAACTTTCTAAATGAAGAAACCAGTATCATTCCATACCTGACAGCGCAAAAGACTTCATTGTAGAAAAGGTTTTTAACCTTCCACCCTGTGAGTGCCTCATACCGTTCAACCGTCTCCTCATACCCGGGTGTGCCCTCACATCTGGGCAGCCCGCCGCCTGATGAATTTTGTCTGTCAAGCAATATCGACCAGGCAAGATCACATTCCGGGTCACCGATAAATGCCATTTCCCAGTCCATAACTGCCAGGACCTCCCTGTCGGGGACGCTGAACAGAGTATTGCCCATTCGTGAGTCACCCCAGCACAAAGTCACGCGTTCGGGCTCATATCGGTTTTCCTTGAGCCATTTCATGGATGCTTCCAGGATAGGATGGGATTCATCCGGGCTGTCCTTGACCCATTCAAAATATCTGTCCCAGTATTCAAGTTGTCTGTCTATGGGGTCTGTCCCCCCTGCTGGCGCACCGAGAAATGAAAGACCCAGTTTTTTCCAGTCGAGTTTGTGAATATTCACGATTGCCTCAAGAGTGCCCCACCACATTTTTGCGCGCTCTTCAGGTGTAGCCTCAAAAAACATTCCGGATCCGTGATAGCATGGATAGTCCTGAGGGACTTCTCCCACAAGTCTATTCATCAGATAAAACGGGGAACCAATAAATGATATATCGTTTTCCATCCACAGCATTTTCGCCACAGGCACATTCGTGTTTTCAAGAATCTGCATGATACGAAACTGATGGGAAAGTTCGTAATCCGGAAATATCTTGTATTCCTGAGGCGCTGAACGAAGCACCATGCCCTGGGACTTCTTTTCTCCTGATTCTTCCCGGTCGAGTGTAAGTAAATAGGTCACACTTGACAAACCCATGCCCGGCCTTTCAAACTCCGCAATAACAATGTTTTCAGCTTCCGGTAGTTTTTGCTCGAACCATTTCGTTAGTCTTGAAGTCATCTCTTCTATTTCATTTTTCTCCGGACTCATGGTACCTTCCCTTTCAATTATGATAAAAGCTCTTCCCTGAGCCTGTTTATCGTTCCCTGTTTTACCCCGGCCTTTGTCGTTAAATAGTTTTCAACCGAATCATATCGGCTGCGGATATAATCGAGAAGGGCCTGAATGTATATCCGTCGAGCGAATATGAATGGGGCCAATTTACCCGGGTCGATTCCGGAGGAATTCAGCCTTCTGTGAACACTTATTACCCAGTCCGCAAGAAAATGATCCGAAAGCTCATAGTCAGATATTATCAGCGCATCTGGAACGTTCAGTGCAAGAAGGATAATCGCGGCACATGTTCCAGCCCTGTCTTTTCCGACAGCACAGTGAAATACCAGGGGTCTGTGCGCAGGATCAACCAGGCAGTTGATTACTCTGCCCCAGACCTCCGCAAACGCATCAATATTCCTTTTATAACCATCAATCATGTATTGATCATTCAAAAATTCTGTGTCACCGTTTTTTAACATCTGTGTAACAACAGATGTGTCAAATATACCGTGGGTTACAGGAAGATGGAGATATTCCACTGATCCATCTGAAGGCAGCCTGTCCGGTTCTTGCTGTGTATCGCTGGTGTTTCTGAAATCACAAACAAGTTTGATCCCTATTTCGCTAAAAAGGCCGCGATCACTGTCTGTAAGATTTGAAAGATCCCCGGAACGAAAAACCAGTCCTGATTTCACATGCCGACCGTCTGATGTTTCATATCCTCCAAGATCCCGAAAGTTTGGCGCGCCTTCAAATGGCACATGCCTCTTTAAATCTGCAGGTGACAAAGGTATTATTTCTCCTCAAGTGTGAATTTTAGCGTAGTATTTCCCTGATTAATGATGTCGATGGTAACAAAAAAATGAGAAAAATTACAATATCAAATGACATAAATATGCTAAAATGTCAAAGTGATATAGTAAAAATATGTGCCCACAGTTTTAGGCCCGGCAAGGTCACATCGGATTGAGTTAATGGAGAAAATGAGGTATCCTGATGTCTTATCTCAACAGGGAGGAAAAAAATGTCTCACGCTTATGGCTACGCAGGAAAAATACTGAGGGTGGATCTTACCACCGGAAAAATCAGTACGGCTCCCACGGACAACTATTCGGGCGGTTTCCTTGGCGGAAGGGGAATAGCCGCCAGGATTCACTGGGATGAAGTGCCGCCTTACATCCACCCGTTTGATCCTGAAAACAGACTTGTCTTTATGACAGGACCTGTCTGCGGGGTGCCCGGGTTTTCAGGATCAAGGTGGCAGGTGTCAGGAAAATCACTTTCAAACAATTCCTTTACATATTGTAACCTTGGCGGATCATGGGGGGCTCAGCTGAAATTCGCCGGGTACGACGGTTTGGTTATCCATGGCAAGGCCGAAAAATTGAGCTATCTGATTATTAATGACGAAAATGCGGCGCTTAAAGATGCGTCGGACCTGAAAGGCAAAGGCGCAATCGACACCCGCGAGATGATAAAAAACGAACTGGGAAAAACATTTCGCGTTGTTGCCATAGGACCTGCAGGGGAAAACAGGGTGGCTTTTGCCACAATGACGGCAGACATGGATTCAAGCGGTTCAGCCGGTTTGGGCGCTGTGATGGGGTCAAAAAACCTTAAGGCCATTGTTGTCAGAGGTCAGGGAAAGGTCGAAATTGCCGACAATGAAAAGATCAAACTTTTACGGAGAAAAATAAAGAAGATAAAATTAAAAGTCGGGCCTGAATCATGGCCCACTTCTCTGCCGCAGGAAAGGATCAAAAAGGAAATTTGCTTCGGATGTATCAGCGGCTGCATAAGATCCGCTTATTCGGCAAAAAACGGCAGTGTCGGGAAATATATCTGCCAATCAGCGTTTTTTTATGAAGCAAGAGCCCAGCGTTATTACGGAGAGGTTACCGAGGTGCCATTTCATGCCAATAAAATGTGTGACAATCTGGGCCTCGACACCCGTGCGGTTGAAACCATGGTTATGTGGCTGAGCAGATGTCATAAGTCAAATACGCTTACCGAAAAGGAGACAGGCATTCCATTTTCGAAGATTGGCAGCATGGCGTTCATTGAAACACTGCTCAATAAAATTGCTTTCAGAGAA
>JAFDJF010000217.1 GCA_019307645.1 Deltaproteobacteria bacterium | reverse complement strand
TAATTTCCCCGGCCTATGAGCAGAAGATACACTCGATTACGCGCGAATTGTATCAGAAAACCCGCATCCCTGTAGTGATTGTTACCATGCCGGATATTGAAGGATATGAGTACAATGAATATGCCAACCGCCTGTATGAAGAGTGGGGCATCGGAGAAAAAGGAAAGGATGAAGGGGTTCTCATCTTTGTCACCGTTAAAGAGAGAAAAATGCGAATTGAAACCGGGTACGGTATGGAAGGCATCCTCCCTGACGGCTTGTGCGGTGAGATTCGTGACCAGTATATGATCCCCTTTCTGAAAAAGGACCAATACGGGGAAGGACTGCTCAACGGGACCATAGCAGTAGCCCAGGTCATTGCCGGACATTCGGGCGTCAAATTGACCGGACAGCCACCGCAGAAACCTAAGCGTAAGAGAAGCTCCGGCTTTTCCTTTCTGCCCCTGATCCTGATTCTTATCTTCATATTTTCTTCAAGACGGCGTGGCAGGTCCTGGTTGCTTCTTCCCTTACTCCTTGGTGGGGGAGGAGGCAGGTACGGGAGCGGAGGCTTTGGTGGGAGCTTCGGCGGCTTCAGTGGCGGTTTCGGCGGCTTTGGCGGAGGAATGAGTGGGGGCGGAGGCGCAGGGGGAGGCTTTTGAGAGGAGCAATTATGGCAAAGACCATTAAAGACCCAAAAGAAATATTTCCGGAGATCATTGCTGATTATAAGGGCATTTACGGTGGTGATCTGGTCAGTATTCTTCTATATGGGAGCGCCACAGGCAAGGACTACCGGCCGGGAAAATCCGATATCAATTTCATGATCGTGCTCTCTGAACAAGGGATCGAACAGCTTGACCGGGCGTTTCCTGTGATAAAGAAATGGCGAAAAAGGAATGTGGCGATCCCGCTCTTTTTGACCGAAACCTATGTGGCGACCTCGATGGATGTATTCCCCATCGAGTACCTCAACTTCCAGCGGGTGACGTTGAATTCATCCGGCTCCAGTGTGAGAGGGAGATCAAGGGTAAGCTGCTTATACTCAGGGAAGCATACCTGGAGTCTTCTGGAAAAGGGCGGGCATTAAAAGACGTGATACGGAATTCAATCCCGGCGCTGGTGGCCATTTTTAAGGCACTTCTCTACATTAAGGGCCAGGACATCCCAAAAGAAAAACGCGCTATCGTCCGAAACACCTGTGAGGCAGTTGACATTGATCTTGGAATATTTGAAAAACTCCTTGACATCAAAGAAGGAAAATCAAAGCCGGGAGGCAGTGAAACCGGCGAAATATTTAAAGGCTATCTGGTTGAAATGCGCAAACTTTCAAAACGGGTTGATGCACTGGGAGGATAAGATGGGAAAGGCTCAAAAAACCATACTGATCATCGTCGTGATACTGGCGCTGTTAATTTTGATTCCGTTTATGTACCTGAAGGGGACATATAACAGCCTTGTAACCATGGACGAGTCTGTGAAGGGGGCATGGGCCCAGGTGGAGAACCAACTCCAGCGTCGTTATGATCTGATCCCTAATCTCGTGGAAACGGTCAAAGGCTATGCCTCCCATGAAAAAGAAGTCTTCGTGAAAGTGACCGAGGCCAGATCAAAGGTGGCAGGTGCAGCGAATATCAGTGACAAGATCCAGGCTAACAATCAGCTTTCATCCGCCCTTTCCCGCCTGCTTGTGGTCGTTGAGCGTTATCCGGAGTTAAAGGCGAACACCAATTTTGTCCGTTTACAGGATGAACTGGCAGGGACGGAAAACCGGATTGCTGTTGAGCGCCGGCGTTTCAATGAAACTGTCAAGGCCTATAATATCAAGATTCGGTCATTCCCAACCAACATAATAGCGGGCATGTTTGGTTTTGAAAAAGCGGCATTCTTTGATGTGCCACAGGAGCGACAGGAAGCACCGAAAGTGAAATTCTAACCATCGTAAATGGTCAGCGATTCGCCGGCAGTACGGGGTGCGGGGCGCTGACCTTGAACAAAATATCTCATTTCTGGATGGACACTGTTGATAAAAATACAAGACGGGTTGAACGGCATGAAAAAGAGAAGGGTGGCATGGACAAGAAAAAGATAATGATTGTCGATGATGAGAAAAGCCTCACGGATATGCTCAAACTGATGCTCGAAAAGACCGGTAAATACGAAATCCTCACAGAAAACAAGGGAGCTCAGGCACTTGGCGCCGCCATGTCATTCAAACCGGATATGCTGCTGCTTGATGTCATGATGCCGGATATGGATGGTGGCGAGGTGGCCAGGCGGATTAAGAACAATGAGGAGACAAAGGATATCCGAGTTGTCTTTTTAACTGCAGCCGTAACAAGGGAAGAAGGCGGCAAAATCGGCAGCAATATGGGCGGATACCCTTTTATCGCAAAACCGGTATCCATGGAGTTGCTCCTGGGTTATGTTGAGAAGAACCTACCCTAAATCTGAACGCCAAAAATGTGAAGAGTTATTTTTGCGCGAACCCTAAGTCTATTTGGGATAACAAGAGGGGGAAAACGATGGAAGAGGGTAAACCTGCTTACAGGAAAGAGGTTAGAAAAATTATAATCAGAACCACAGAGGGCGAAACAATATCGGGAAAAGTAAATATAGGTATCAAAGACAGGGTCTCTGATCTGTTTACAAAAGGCGGAAACCAGTTTATCGTATTATTCGATGCGGAGCACAAAAACAGTTCAGGGAAGGTACTTTTCGTGAATAAAGACAATATTGTATGGGTTGAACCGGAAGGTTGATGAAGGTCCGTCAAATTCACTCTGCAAAAGAAACCGGGTTCAAATATTCATAGATGTCCCTGACACCGGTTCTCCGGAGATCGAAATTTATTTTCCCAAACAGAACTGACTAAAAATACTGTCCAATATCTCTTCGCTGGTAGTCTCACCAATGATCGCCCCCAGCGCGTCAAGCCCGCTTTTGAGTTCTACGGCCACAATTTCCGTTGGCGCATCCTCCTTTAAGCTGCGTGCAGCGCTATTGAAAAAACCCGCTGCATCTGTCAAAGCCTGCTTGTGTCTCAGGTTCGGGACCACGTTAGAGGAGGTCAAATCCATGTCACCCTCCAGAACACATTCCACAATCACTCTTCTCAGATCATCAAGGCCCTGACCTGTAAGGGCCGATATCCTGACCACAGGAAATCCGTCTAATGCAGTCTCAACACTGAGCCTGGGAGGCAAATCGATTTTGTTGATCACGATCAGTGTATTTTTTCCTTCGGCTTTTGCAACGATATCCAGATCGCTCTGGTTCAGAGGACGGCTCTGGTCAATGACTACCAGCAAAAAATCTGCTTCCGCCAGTTTCTGCTCGGCCAGGTGGATGCCGATCTTTTCCACCTCATCTTTCACATCACGGAATCCGGCCGTATCCATCAGGCGGAAAGGAATCCCGTTGATAGTGATGGTCGAACCGATGACGTCTCTTGTCGTTCCGGGGACAGGCGTTACAATTGCCCTTTGTTCATTCAATAGCAGGTTGAGGAGACTGGATTTCCCTGCATTGACTCGCCCGACGATAACAGTGTTTACACCGTCAATCCAGATTCTCTTGTTGGCATGGGCCTCGATCAGGGCCTCTAAAGGCTTGGCTACCTCCTCCTGGATCTGTTTAGCGACCTCTTGCCTTGGCAGGAGACCTGCCTCCTCTTCCGGGAAATCTATGGCCACTTCTACCTGGGCAAGGGTATCCACCACATTTTGTCGCAGCACCTCGATTTCATGCTTAAATGATCCCTGTATTTGCCGGGAGGCCAGATGAAGACCTCTTGCCGATTGAGAATTGATCAGATTGGTCACTGCTTCTGCCTGGGTCAGATCGATCCTTCCGTTCAGGAATGCCCTTAAGGTAAATTCTCCGGGCCTGGCAAGTCGTGCCCCCTGGCTAAGTACAACCTGGAGAATCATGGAGAGAAGAAGATAGCCGCTGTGGGAGTTGATTTCAACGACATCTTCGCGTGTATAGGAATTGGGAGCCTGCATGTAGGAAAGCAGGACTTCGTCAATCAAAGCCCCGGAAGATGGATCATGCAGTTGTCCAAGATATAGGCGATGGCTCTGAAGTTGATTGACAGGTCTTTTGGGCCTAAAAATTTTTCCAGCGATTGTAACGGACAGTGGGCCGCTGATACGTACAATACCGATTCCGGCCTGGCCAACAGGGGTGGCAATGGCGCAAATAGTATCCCCATCCGAAGGAATTTGTAAGTGGTCCGTGGTAAGTTGTTCGTTGTCCATAGCCCGCTTCGTAACCAGTCACAGGGCTGCCTGAACAGGCAAGTTCCGATACAATATTTTGTTTAGAATATACGAAACTATCCTCTGGGAATAATAATAACCTTTTTAAAGAGACCGTCCCCCCTGCTCTTGGTGCTCAGTTCACCATCATCTCTGAGGGCCAGATGTACAATCCTCCGGTCATGGGGGTACAGAAGGTTAGTGGCCACAGGTTTTTTTATCTTTTTTGCCTTGGCGCCCATCTGCAACGCCATTTGAGTCAAAAATTCTTTTCTTCTCTTACGATAACTCTCAGAATCAACAACAACCTGGGTTCTCTTTTCCAGGGTTTTGTTGACAATCTTGTTTACGATAAACTGCAGGGCATCCAGAGTCCTTCCCTTACGCCCGATCAGAAGACCTGATTTGTCACCCTCAATGTCCAGAGAAATAATCCCGTTCGTCTGTTCTGCCGTAACCGTGGTACTTTCCATTGGGATCAGGGTCAGGATATTTTCAAGTGCCTCTTTGGCAACTGCCAGGCCATTTTTTTCTTCGGCGGCCTCAATGGGTTGATCAATTTCCTGCTCTGCCCCTTGCTCAGACCTTTGTACGGGTTCCTGTTTGGTTTTTTGTTCGGGTTCTTCCCGTGGTTTGTTTTCTCGTTCCGGGATACAAACCTTGATTTTGGCTTTTCTGCCACCGACTAAACCAAAAATCCCTGCAGACCCGGGTTCGAGGATTTCGATTTCCATTCCGTCTTTTGTCAAACTCAGTGTGCGACAGGCTTTTTCAATTGCATCTTCAGCTGTTTTACCTTGAAATTCATAAGTTTGCATCATCATTGACCTCCAAAAATTAAGCAGAGCGTTTCAGAATTCTGTACTGTTGACCTATTGAAAGGATGTTATTGATTAACCAGTAAAGGACCAGGCCGGAAGGAAAGTTGATAAACATGAACGTAAAGATAATGGGCATGAACATCATCATCTTGGCCTGGGCCGGATCGCCCGGAGTCGGGGTCATTTTCTGTTGAATGAACATAGAAGCTCCCATCAACAGTGTCAGCACGGGTATTCCATGAGGTGGGGACATAAATGGTATGGAAAACGGAAAATTGAAAAGGCGATCAGGTGCTGAAAGGTCATTGATCCAGAGCATGAACGGGGCATGCCTCAACTCGATGGAACTGCCCAGAAGTCTGAAGAGTGCGAAAAAAACCGGAAGCTGAACAATCATGGGCAAACACCCGCTCATGGGGTTCACCTTATAGGTTTTGTAAAGGCCCATCATCTCCTGGTTCATCTTCTGCTTGTCGTTCTTATACTTTTCTCTGATCTTGGCCATTATGGGTTGAAGCTTTTGCATTTCTTTCATGGACTTATAGCTTTTGTGGGTGAGGGGCCAGAAAAGGATCTTGACCAGGATTGTTAGAAGGATAATGGATACCCCATAGTTGTTTATGAATTTGTTAAAAAACAGCAGAACGTACAAAAGGCCCTTGGCAATAATATCAAACCAACCGAAATCCACCGCCCTGTCGAGGCCTTTCCCGACCTCTTTCAAGATCCCCAGATCCCGGGGGCCGAAATAGAGTGTGTACAGGGAGGATTTCTGTTGAGAGGGGTTCAACAATACCGGAGGTGTCGAGCAGGTGCCTTCCAATATTCCCAATGACGACAGACACCCCCTGAATTTCCCTTGAACCGGTTCTTCAGGAATAATGGCAGATATGAAGTAATCATCCTCATAGGCCATCCAGTCAATTTGTCCGTTAGACACTTTTTCTTCTGAGGGCTCCTCAATTTCCATTTCTTCCAGTTGACCATCCAACAGGAGCACAATCCCCACATAAGAGTAGTAGCCCTTCTTTTCTTTGGGTGGTAAAGCCTTTATTGATGCAGAGAATACGCCATTTGCCGGTTTTTCTGACTGGTTGACAACATTCATATCCATGTCGATATTGTATTGGTCAGCATAAAAACGGAATGTCTGACGGATCATGAGTCCATCCGGCGTGACAGAATGGAAGACCAGATCTTCAGGCGGAGATCCAGGCTCAAGCCGTATGTCCTCTCGATCCACCTGATAGACCATCGTTTCACTTTGAACGGATGAACTGGTCTTGAAATTCATGAGGAAAAATTCATCAGTGTTTCTTCCAAGGCTCACAAGCTCTATCAATGGGGAATCAGGCGC
>JAFDJF010000216.1 GCA_019307645.1 Deltaproteobacteria bacterium | reverse complement strand
CTGTAATCGCGGTAGGACAACCTTAATGTACTAATGCCGGCGTGTTTCCAGCTGGAGCCTTTGACAACGTGATGTTTTCCTTGATTGGGTCCTGACGGGTCCACGTATAACTTACTGTCATTATAGGAATAGATCGAATAGTAGTCGTGGCACCATTCCGCCACATTCCCGCCCAGATCATATAAAACCAAGTCATTGGCACGGAATTTTGCCGGAGGAGCCGTGCCCGCATACCCATCATTATAATTCTCCAGATATGAAAACTGCAACTCCTTTGCCGAAATATCCGCATAATTTCCTGTTTGGGGTGGCGGCGGGAACTTATCGCCCCAGGGGTATTTCAAATAGGTCTGGTTGTTTTTAAACCGGGCACAATATTCCCACTCTGCTTCAGTGGGTAGGCGGTACCCTGTACCTAAAGGCTCTGCAGTCACCAGCTTCTCTCCCGTCTTGATGTAGGCGGGTGGCAGTGATTCCCTGGCACTCAACCAGTTACAATACATTGCGGCCTGTTCCCAGGTCACCTGCACAACGGGCAGTTCATCACGGTCCAGGCTATATCCTTTAAATGTGCCCGACCTGTGGCGCGGCAGAAATTCTCTAAACTCTTTATTGGTAACTTCTCTTACTCCCATGTAAAACGGTCGTTTCAGTTCAATTCTTCTAAGCGTTTCATTTGAACGGCGTCCCTGTTCCCGGCGAGACGAGCCCATGGTAAAGGTTGCGGGCCGAATCAATTTCAAGGGGTACCCGTTCTTTGCTTTAATAACCTTAAGTGGTTCCGACCCGTCCGATTCTATTCTTTTCAAGGCAATTCTTAATTCTTGCGGAAATCCGGGGCGGGGTGTAATTTGAGTACGATAGGATTTATATCCTTTTTTCTTTATTTCGAGTTGATGACTTATTGCAATAAGTTTCAGTTTTTGCGGAACAGTGCCCCGATTCTTTCCGTCAACAAAAAGTTCTGCATCTGCGGGTTCCATTGTAAAGAGAATCATTCCTTCTCGGGGCTTTAAATTTACAGTGAGCTCCTTTAACTCAGCAGTCGCAACTTCTATGTTCCGTGAAATTTTCTCATAGCCTGCTTTGGATATCAGGATTTTATGTTGGGTATCCGGGAGCAGCTTTATTTTCAGAGGTGTCTGCCCGATGTAGGTCTTCCCGACCGTTACATTCGCCCCGGGGGGATTTGTCATCAATCCCAGCGTCCCGTCTGCCGGTTCCAGACGGATGTCTTCCAGCGTTTGGGGATGATTTGCCTGAACAGCCAACCGGGTCTTCCAGGTTTTGAATCCTGCGGCGCTTATCTCCAGTTGATAAGTTCCCTCAAGGAGTTCGATTTTAGCCGGGGTTTTACCGGCAGGGTTCCCGTCTACCCATACCTTTGCGTCTTGCGGAATCGAACTTATGAGAACATCAGACCAACCCGGCACCAGGGCAAAATCGAACGACTGCAGTTCATCGCATCCCTCAATGATCACATCAGTTTTCAGATCCTGATAATTTTCGGCCCGGATCTTAAAATGCCTTCTTCCTGAGGGTACGCCCATTTCCGTAATGGGTGCAACGCCAACTTCCTGACCATCAACGTATATCCGGGAACCATCGAGTTTGAGTGCGGGCTGATCCGAGCGATGAACCATCAGCGAAAATCGTCCCGGAAGTTTTTTCATGATGAATGTTATTTCCTGGCTTTCTTTATCTATAACCTGAAACTGCTTTTCAATTGGCTGATAACACTCTTTGGCAGCCCGCAGAATATATTCGCCGGGACGCAGAAGATAGTAAGATGCCCATCTGGGAGCAATGAGACCACCGCTAATCGAAATTCGGTCCGGTTCGGGGTCAATCCGAATGACGACCTGTTTGGCTGTAAACACAACCCAGGCCAGGATCGATAGGAAGATAAAGATCAAACCTGCCGTCAGGGAAATCAGCCATCGATATTGAGTCAATGATTTAGCGCGTTTCAGGCGACGACCGGAACGGAAAGAGATTGGTTCAATTATGTGCGGCTTCTCCATGCTCCTCCAACTCCGCTATTCGGATTTCGGCGGCAGGATTTCCACCGATATTGATGGGGAAGATGTCTTCCTGAATATGTTGTACACCGCTATGGTCTCGTATTTTAAGTGCACTTTTCAAATTTTAACCTTACATTTGACGGATATGCGTAAAGGGCCTTGTCCAGGTCGAATCACGATTTTCTGCCGGACATCTTTATATCCGTCCCGCGCACCCACCACTGTGTAGGTGCCTGGCCGCAGACTCAATTCCCGGACAGTGAACCGACCTAGTTTTCCAATTTTGTATACAGCGACTTCCGTGATGTTATCGGATTCGATGGCTATTTTCACAGGGGTTTGAGCGGCTTCAACAAGCTGAGTCAATTCTTTTAGCCTGGCTTTCAATCGCGGACCTTTCGGCTCAATTTCTTCAACCTCGTGAACCAGCAAAACGGCATTTCCCAGCTGGCTATCGGATTCTATAACTTTTGGATTGTCCAGAAAAAAATTGATGCGCTTTTCAATTTGGATTTGTTTAAAAGAACGGTCTTTTCCCCGGGCGGCAAACTGGACATTTTGATCTATTTCCAGAACCGCCAGATGAAATTTCAGGGCCTGTTCCCAATTCTCTGAACTTTCCGCCTTCAGTGCCTTTTTTCGTAGCCCTTCAATTCGAGCCAACCGAATCGCCTGGTCGACCTGTGCCAATGCATCCCTGACTTCACGTGATTCCGGTTTAAAGGAATTGGCTTTTAGCAGTTTAGCCTTGGCGAGTTCATAGTTATTGTTGTGGAAGGCTGCCAGTCCTTCAAACATGAGCTGCTGAAACGCTTCATTTTTAATTTGACCTTTAATCCGGTTTAAAGCTTCCCGGGCCTCTTTAGATTCGGGATCCAGTCTCAGGGCCTCCTGATAGTCGGCATGGGCGAAAGAGAGGTTGCCATTTTTTTCATGGCGTTTCCCTGATTCGACCCACTGCATTACGGTCTCAACTTTCTTAGCCCGCTCCAGGCTGTGTTGCGCCAATTCATTGGTCGGATCAATCATTAATGCCACGCTGAACTTTTTCTGAGCGCGTTCACCCGCCCCTTCTGCCAGGGCGATGCGGCCATCGTCCATCAATAATTGAAATGCTTCCTCCATCTGCCCTGCCAGTTCATTTGCTCCGGCAGTCGCATCAGTATATTGCTCAGATGCAGGGACGTAATTTTTTTGTATAAAAAACGCATCTGCCTCCTGGCTGAGTTGAATTATTTCGGCGTACAGATCGCCTCCCCACGCCGAAGCGCCTTTGCTTTCAAGCTCATTTTTTATAAGGGTAAAATCCGCCAGTTTGTTCTCAGCGTTTTCTTTTTCAACAGCGAGTTTGGCAAGGTCTACAGCTTCAGTTGATTGATCTTCAGGTATTTCAACAGACGTTTGTTTCGCTTTGGACGCTGGTGTAATATTTGAGTCTTCCACTCCGGCAGTATCAACCGGATTTTTCGCCAGGTAGTGCAGCAACCAGGCCCCACCAGCCGATATCAATAGGAAAAAAAAGGCCAGCGCCAAAAACTTGAATAAATTCCGCCGCCCCAAACCGGGTTGACCTTTGCCGGCTTTTCCCTGAATCTTTATGGGAGAGATGATTTCTGGTTGCCCTTTTTCTGAGTGAGACATGAGTCAGAACTCTGTGGTTTACTGATTTTGTAGCAGTCTAGCGCTTTGAAACCGGGCCAGGCCGTGAGGGCCTCCTATTAGAAGTCCGCATATTTTTGAGTCATTGAGGCAAGGTGTAAGGTATAAGGTGCAAGGTTTAAAGAAAAACGCGTCTTCATTTGAATAAAGACCTTGGACCGTGTGCCTTAAACCGTGAACTTTATAACCTGAGTTACAAAAATATTTGATTAAGGGGATTCGGTTTTGTTTGATTCTGAGTCAATTGGCGGCACGTCTTGATCAAATCCTGTCTCGGCGAAATATATTTCCTTCAGTAACTCTTTCCAGTGCTTGTACTGTTCCTTTGCCGATCCGGTTAATTCATATTGTCTGCCCTGGAATTCGATCACAATCGGTTCCATTTCATTGCCGAAAGATTCGCTGAGTTCCTTGATCGCTGAGGCATGGATTTCAGCTTCTTTCGAGATATTAAAGCCGCTGATGATTACATGCCCCCCGGCTAAAACTATAGCGGGGACAAGACTTCCCATGGTGTCAGACCCACCCGATCCGGCAACAATAGCGCCGGCAATTAACAGAGCCCCTAAAATTTGACGCGTTAACGCTTCCCGTTTGATTTTCTTCAGGGCCTGTTGTTCTGTAAAAGTCAGGTTTCTCCAGTCCTCATAAGAAGGCCACATTTCATTATAAAATACTTCATAATATTGATTCAGGATGTCCACATACATATATTCGCGTTCCCTGACTTTAAGTAAACGTTCCATCATAGGGTCATTGTCGGTTGGAAGACGATTAATTACCATAATGTCTTCATCGTTTTTTTTCAGGTACTCGCCAAATACAATGGACGCATAGTCTTGTGCGAATTTTAGTTTTGATATCATGTGTATGTTTTCAATCTCGGATGGCGTCAAGGTGTCTTTAAATTCGGCCATGTCGTTGGCAATGGTATCATAAAGATCCTGAAAAGCATCTTTTTCCCCCGGCTTGTTTTCCTGATAGGAGAATCCAGTGGCTTCGGCGAGATATTTTTTATTCAGCCAGGTTTTGCCGGTTGAATCGACCACGTGGATTTCCACCATTAGAACCTCACCGTTTGACTTGTGGATCTTGCCTTTAACCTTGAGATCCACACTTTCAGTTTCAGACGGAACGACCTGTACCGCACCCCAATGACTGCTTTGATGCAATGTGTTTTTTAGGTGATAGGGGATAAAGTTGCTTTCAGCCTTTCTAATTTCAGGATTGACCCCCTCTGCTGCGGCTTTTTTTTCGGTTAATTCCTCGCTTTCGAAAACCAGGATACCAACATCCATCAACTGTTCTTCTGGAATTTCCTGCTGTGCTTGTTGAATCGGGGTGGGAACGATCTTCTGCGCTCGATGCGTCGCGCAACCGTTGAAATTGAGCAGGCAGAGAGAGATTACAAAAAGGTGGGCAGTGAATTTCATGCGAATCTTTAGGTGGCTGTTTTGAAGCAAGCCCTGATCAGCGAGAATTTTTCTTGTACGCCTCATACTCCTTCCACAGCTTTTCTTTAAGCTCGGGGTCGGTTTCATTCTCAGCTGCTTCACGAATTTGCCGGGCAACGATATCATCATCTTCTTTATCATATGGACGTTTTTGTTCTCGGGATGAGTCCGGGTCACCTTCACCGGGTTCATCACGAGAGGTTCCTTCCCTGTCTACAGAACCTTCTTCGAAATCTGAACCTTTTTCTTTGTCTGTCCCCTCCTTTTCCATATCAGCCGTTGGCTCCCCATCTTCTGCGCCCTCCTCGGCATCGGAAGGTG
>JAFDJF010000215.1 GCA_019307645.1 Deltaproteobacteria bacterium | reverse complement strand
CCGCATCAAACAACCCATGCCCCATATTGGCACAGTAGATGACCTGGGTGGGCCTGATCCTGGCCACATCGTTCAGCCGGTCGCCGTTGAGATCCTCAAGATGGACAGATGTCTGGGAAAACCGGATGACCTGCCCCCCGTGAGAAGCTCCCGCAGTTCGCACCTCCCGGCTGTACCTGCCGTCTTCCAGGTTGAACCAGATGGTGTAGCCGTTATCCGTGCTCTGAACCACGTCCATGCGCTTGTCAAAATCAAGGTCTGAAGTTTTTACATCATCGTTGGTAAAAGGGGCGGGCGGTGCTGAGTCCTGTATGCTCATTCTTTTCCGCTCTCCCCAGGAGCCATCCCCCTGGTTGAGGTAATAATAGACTTCCTGCGAATAGGGCGTGTGGATGAGATCTGAGATACCGTTTCCGTCCATGTCTGCCAAATGGACCTTTTCATCCACCAGGTGCAGTAACAAGGCCAGGCCATCCGGACTCGTTACAGAATGGCCTTCATCCCATTCTATATCATGGCTGTCTCCGTCAATGTTCTCCCCCAGATTCAGGTAATATGTTTGTCCGGCACCATGGAAATCTGTCTGAAGCAGATCCGGAAGGCCGTCCCGGTTCAGATCAATAAGATCCACCAGGTCGCTGTCCATAACCGTTGTGGGCGCGGTACTTGAGGTGATGATGGCACCGTCGGCAGACAAGGTCTGCTCCGGGTTGAAGACCGAGTAAGAAAAGGAAATAGGCGGCAGATAACTGATCCCGTCGGCCCCGTACCGGGTAATGCGGGTCAGGTAAGATCGGGTCTGGCCCGGGTCATAGGAAACGGTATAGCGTCGAATCAGGGCATCGGTTGTGCCATCATTGTTCCAGTCTCCCTGCGCACACTGGTCAGGCAGGGCGCCCTGAATGCCGACATGGATCTGTGTAAGCCGTTTTGCAGTTTTGATCAGAAAGCCGCTTCTGTAGTCCTTGCGCCAGTCAGGCCGATCTTCGTAAGTGAAACGGGCAAAGTAAAAGGCTGTCCAGGGCGAAGCGCCCGGGCCGTAGCGGATCTCGGCCAGATATTTCTGGTTGTCCGAGTCGGGGAAGGCATCGTAATAAAACTCAATGACATTGCCGCTGGTGTCCGTACTCTTTTCAAGAAGCCATTTGAATATTTTTGTCCCGCTCTGATCTGTAACCCGTGCCTGTGGGGTCAGGCCGAACGTCAGCATGGTGCCGTCTTTGAGATGTCCTTCCCAGTGATCTCCAATCCGGCGATAACGGATAAAAGTGCCCTCGATGCGGGCCCTGTATGTACTGTCAGCCAGCTTCACCAGTTCCTCATCCTCAAGCCCGACAAGGATATCTTCCTCATCATTCTCATCAATTTCTCCGTCATGGTCGTCATCGAGGCCGTTGGGGCTGTCCACATAGCGGGGAATGCCCTTATCTGTCTTGCGACAGACAGAGCCCGGCCCAAATTTCCAGCCTGTTCCAGTCGGCCCGTCCCCATGGCCGCTTTCATAGTAGAGAGTCAACTTGGGGTTGTGCCCTGCTGCGCCCGGCGGAAGGGCAATGTTTACTGAATATTTGGACGTGCCCGTATTCAACATGGGCTGAAAAGCCTCCCCCAGACCCTCTATGGAGCCGGGACCGGAAGGCAAAGAGATGGTGTTAGGCGAAACACCGTTTTTGTCGTCAGCCAGACAAAAAGAAGAATTCAGCGTGATGAAACAGATATGAAAAAGCGCACACAGAGTCACTTTGCTGATTCGCCCTGCAACGGCTTTTTTGAGAGTGGATGGCAATGCGATGGTCATTCTTGAAACCTGAATCCTCTAACCTCTGTCTTCAATGAGCCCTTTTATGTTGTGGCAGCCTTCAATCAATTCAAAACCATATTTCATTTCAGAAACTTACAAAGAGGTTAAACTGAAAACTCATTTTCTACCAAAAAAAAGCCGGACAACCTTGGCAAAACTTCAAGGCAGCCCGGCTATCTGATTTAAGACCCGTGGCTTTCCGTCCCCATCTCTCAACGGGTTTGGCTTTATCGAAATAAGTTGTAACTGCTCAGGCAATGCCGATAAGTTAAGGGCAGTTCTCCCCCCTTTTGTAAAGGGGGGTCGGGGGGGATTTGTTGTAACAGCTTAAGAATCCTCCTAGAAGGAAAAATCCTTACTTTAACGGCATTGACTGCTCAGGTTATTGGTTCAGGGGTCAGCGGTTCACGGTTGTTCAGCTCTTTCGCCCTGTTCCTTACTGCATAATACTTCAGAAAACAGGGTAGAAGGCTATCTGAAAATAAGCAAAAAATGTACCAGCCTATTGAATATGTTTATGCTTTATTTTCGTTTATTTTTCAGCTGGTTAACGCTAGACAGCAGAACGGAATGAAGGGTGTGAAAAAAAATACCAATTATAGTGTGAAGAAAAATACCATTTTAGGGAATAAGTTTACACAGTGATAGGGCTGATTATTTACCCATCGTGCGGGCCAGAAACTTCAGCATCTGGCTTACAACCGTTGCACGAACTTCGCGCGGGATAAAGGGCGCCGGTGTTTCCTTTACCAATATATCCGTGATTTCCTCGGTGCTTTTTTCTATGTCCCGGGTCCGCAGATACGATTCCTCCAGCATTGCGCGTTCTCTTTTTGCAGCCTCGATAGACCTGGGAAGGTATGTGCGTGCCTCTTCTCCTCTTGCCACGCCGAAATGTTCCGGCAGCACCACTTCCACATCATAATTCACCAGTTTTTCCAGGGTCTGCTGGTAAAAGTCGTAATTTGAGTTTGCCGTGGGTGAGATCTGCCCACCGAAACAGACTCCTGCTGAATCGGAAGTGAAGAGGGCCTTTTCCTGTGGGATATAGATGGCGATGGAGCAGGAGGAATGGCCGGGCGCATCGATTACTTCCAGCGTCAGGTCCCCGCACTGTACACTATCGCCACCCCCCACGGTGCGGTCCACATCAACCCCGGTGAAAAGGAACCCTTCCTCTTCTGCCTGCGCTGTAAGACCGGCGCCTGAAGCGGCTTTGCGGTTGAGATTTGCCAGGACCTGTGTGATTTTGGGATCTGAAAAAAGCTCTTTAGCCCTCGCAGAAGCGATGACTTCTGCCCAGGGCCAGCGCTTCTTGAAATAAGGGGTGACGCCGCTGTGGTCATAATGGGCATGAAGGATAAATAACTTTTTAATTTTTTCTTCTTCAATGCCAAACTCGCTAAATTGCTTAAGCATGTCCGGAACGATGTAAGACATTCCCCCTCCCATGAGCACGCTTTCCGTTCCTCCGTCAACAACATATACGCAGGATTCAAATCGTCCAAGGAATGTGATTCGTTCCGTTATTTTGCAGGGTTTGGTGATCATTTTTTCGGCTTTTAAAACTTGGTCATCAGGGCCAGATCAGAGAGAGAAGGCTCTGCAGTGCTTGATAGGCCAGTTTAGTGATCTAAAGTGAACTGAAGTGTCACTTTAGTCACTTTAGATCACTTATGAAGACCGCATGGCTATGTACACCCCTCCGGGATGAAACCAAAGCCGGGCCCTCCCCGAATAGCGGGATCTTCGACAGGACCCGGGTTCTTTACTTATTCTGCCTCAGGTTCCTCTTCCGAAACAGGTTCGTGTGGTTGGGACGATTCGGGCGCCTCCTCCTGATCTGCTGTGGTTGTAAACTGAATAACCTTCAACACGGTGCCTGTGGCATCCACGACATTCACATGCCAGGCGCCTATCTCATGAGGTTGAATTATTTTTGAACTATAAGTCCGCCACACGGGTGAATTCACAGTCAAATCCACTCGGGTCCGCTCTGTGAGACCGAAGTACCATACATGGGTGATCTGAGTGGGAGTCCGGGCACCAAGGATCCTTGTAAAACAGAACAGCTCGCCCACTGAAACCGGAAAACTGACGCCTGTGCCCATAGGCTCCCGTTCAACCACGCTCGTACAGATGGCGGAAACATCCACATCCAATTCAATGGCCTCCTGGGCAATTGATGCGACGGGAATGGAAAGGAAGACAAGGGCTGAAATGAGTATCGCAAGATTTGAAAATAAGTGTTTCATGATAACATTCTCCTTTGCTTAAGGTTTATATGTTCGCTTTCCTCCGTGTCTTCTTGGCTATTTTTAATTACAGGAAAAGTGAGTTGGGTGTCAAGAAAAGGTACGGACATGTGAAAACGGCACGGTGTTCTATTTTTCGGGTTTCATGAACGGGAGCAGATCCTCATGCTGAAAGGCGGTGTCTATCTCTCGCGTGAGTGTCATTATCTCCATCAGATATCATTTGACTTAGCTGGGCAAAAAGATTACTCTTTTTTCCGTTTTATGAAGGGGCGCTGATATCTGTGCAACATTTAATCTGGCCCACAAAACCAATATTTATGAAAACGGGGGCGCTATGAAAACCAGAAAAATTGTGTTACCTGAGTCAGAAATGCCACGCCAGTGGTACAATATCATGGTGGATATGCCGGACCCTATGGAACCACCGCTTAACCCGGGGACCGGTGAACCTGTCAGCCCTGATGATCTGGCTTCTATCTTCCCCATGCCACTGATTGAACAGGAAGTCAGCCAGGACAGATTTATCGATATTCCGGAGGAAGTACTTGAAAAATATTTGATCTGGCGCCCGACGCCCCTCTACAGGGCGTATAATCTGGAAAAACATCTTGATACGCCTGCCAAGATCTACTTCAAAAACGAAGGCGTAAGCCCCGCCGGAAGCCACAAGCCCAACACGGCCATGGCACAGGCCTATTACAATAAAATCTCCGGGACCAAGCGGATCTGCACTGAGACAGGCGCAGGTCAATGGGGCAGTGCCCTTGCATTTTGCTGCTCCCTTTTTGGGCTGGAATGTAAGGTCTATATGGTAAAGGTCAGCTATGAGCAAAAACCGTACCGGCGCATCATGATGGACACATGGGGCGGGTCCTGCGTGGCAAGTCCAAGCAACGAAACCAAGGCCGGGCGGATGATCCTGGAACAGGATCCGGATTCTCCTGGGAGCCTGGGAATCGCCATCAGCGAGGCGATTGAGGACGCCGTTACACACGAAGGCAGCAAGTATTCACTCGGAAGTGTTCTCAACCACGTGATGATTCACCAGACCATCAACGGTCTCGAGTGCCAGAAGCAGATGGCCATTGCCGGTGATTACCCGGATGTTATTATCGGGTGTGCAGGCGGCGGCAGCAATTTCGCCGGCAACTGCCTGCCCTTTGTTCGGGATAAGATAAACGGAAAGGATATCGACATCATTGGTGTTGAGCCTTCATCCTGCCCAACCATGACCCGGGGGCCTTTTGCCTATGACTTCGGCGATACGGTTCAGATGACGCCGCTGCTCCCCATGTATACACTGGGCCGCAATTTCATCCCTGAGCCCATCCACGCCGGTGGACTCAGGTATCACGGTATGGCGCCAATCATCAGCCAGCTCATTATCAGCAATCTGATTCGTCCGGTTGCAATCCAGCAACTGGAAACCTTCCAGGCGG
>JAFDJF010000793.1 GCA_019307645.1 Deltaproteobacteria bacterium | reverse complement strand
GATTTAGCTTTAAGCACCATTAAGCCAGATTAAGCGAGATTATACTTTTTTTGTGACACGGATGGAGTCGTCTGCCCTCCTTGAGGAACACTCGGCCCCATTGAACAGGGAACAGCATTCAGGGATAATTCCGGATAAGGTCATTTCAGGACATAGGACAGCTGCAGGGCTGTCCCATTCCGCTTGAGTCGAACCTCGATGCGACTAGCGTTCCTGAGTATATCATACAGCCCTAGTACCGTTGACACCGAATCCAGGCGCACTCCGTTGATTTCCAGAACGATGTCGTCCGGACGCAGCCCGATCTCGGTCAGCGGGCTTTTTTCGGGGATCCGGGTGAGCTTGAATCCAAAAACCTGACCCTCCTCGGTGTACGGGATAAACCGTGTTTCCAGCATAATCCGCGGCAGTTCGTCATGAAGTCGTTGCAGAACATCCGACCGGAGAAACGTCCTTTCCTTGGGCTCAGGTTCACTCTCGGGAGAGATGTGAGGTGGGAGTTGGATCTCTGGTTCGGACGGCTTCTCGCCTCCGGAGGATAACTTCTGCAGCACCCCGGTGTCCATGAAAAGCCGGTACTGGCTCCCATTTTTCTCGAGAACGATCCCGTTACTATGAACCCGGAGCAAGGTGAAGCCTCTAACTTTTTCACCGACCTTCAGCATCACCCGTCGACCCGATCCGTCCGCCTTAAGTACAGCCATCGAAGACTCGGCGCTTCCTGAGACAATAACTCCGTCAAGAGTCATTCCGACTGCGGCTTTATCAGCGAAATCCTGGACGACCGGTCCGGTCGTAGCGGGAGCAGATTTGAAGAAAAAAAGAAGCGTGATAAAGAGACCCATAAGGGATTTGAGAAAAATGGCTTTTATACGCTTAATCATGTGGTATCTCTCATTATTCTTCAATAATAATTAGAATACTATTTGCAGCAGATACTCCAAAGCAACCCATCACCGGATTCCCGTTTTGATCGCGAAGATTGGTTCGCTGCGGATCTTTAAAGGGCAATTCAGAAAAAATATAACGTCCCCATTCCGGGCTGAACGCCTCCACGGTCAGTCTCATAACTATCTCAGAATCGAAGCCGAAAAAGTACTCCCTGCCAACCGAACCATTCGGATACGATTGGGAGAGGTCAGGATCTGCGGCTCGGGATGTGGAACCTAGAAATTCTACTCCTTCATCCGTTACTTCCTCATAGGTAAGAAAATACGCGGTAACCTCCAAATCCGATATCCATAAAATTTCCTTTTGATCATTCACGTTCATTGTCACCTGGTCGCCGTGAATGTTGAAATTCTTGTCGGTGAAAAAGGCAGGTGGATAAACCGTGGTTATGCCGGTAATTGTCTGGTCAAAATCCCGGGAATAAATTTCGATTCGATATTGGGCATAATTTTCCAACTGAAAGTCGCCGGACACGGGCTTATAACCGCCATACGGAATGGTGATGACCTCATCATTGTCATCCCGGCGCACGATGGTGCCCGCATCTTCCAGGTAATGAAAATCGATAACCTCACCGGAATTCAAATTGGTTACTTTAACAGTCGCCGAGGTATCATGAATAAGCGGCAGGACTTCGTCTTCTTCATCAATCTCACCGTCCCCGTCATCATCGATGCCGTCATGTATAATCTTATCGGTAAACGTGATGGTTTTATCATGGTTTTATCAACCCTTACGATACTGTCTTCCGGTTTGTCCTGCTGAAGCAATCCTTCTATTTTTAGTTCTGGCCGGTAATCGCCAAACTCATCTTCGAAATCGGAAGGGTCCAGTACTTTTTCACAGGATACCCATAGGGCTGCCAAAAGAACGATCAAGAAAACTGTTAAATTCTTCATTGTCGTGCCCTCTAAAACTTAAATTCTAAACCTATAGATGGAAATATCGGGAACATCCCAATAGACGTGACCTCGGAAGGTGATTTGTCGTGATCCCAGATGTAGATGAGATTATTATGACGATTGGTAAAATTTATCACCTGAACAAAGAATCTCCCCTTCTGGCCGAAGAGTGAAATATCTCTATACCAGGCGATATCGCCACGAATATACAGGGGGTATCGAGATGAATGCCTTCTGCCGCTGATATTAGTCAGCTCCGCATACGGATCCCCCGGATTTCCATAGCCATGATAGACCTTGCCGACAATCGGGGTGTAGGGTCGCCCGCTGGAAACGGTCAAGGCGATCGAAAACAAATTCTTCTGGCCCAGTTGATAGTTAATCGCCAGGTTAAAGGAATGGGGTTTGGAAAAAATAGGAGGATAGATTTCCGAAAATTCATTATCTGTCTGGCGAATGTTGCCATCACCGTTGAAATCGAAGCGCCGTTCAACATACGAATAGGAATAGCCAAACCAGCCTCTCAGTCTTCCGGTAGTCTTTCTCAGCAACAATTCCACCCCCCATGCATGCCCTTTACCAGATATAAACTCGTCATTTTCAATGCTCGGATCATTATTGGGATTGTTGGTGAGGACATTGCTGTAGGGCTTGTAGTAGGCTTCGATCGATCCGGTAAACCCCTGGTCAAACCATCTTTCTAGTCCCACGATAAAATGCTGATTGCTGATGGCATCAAATTCTTCGGGTACCGGCTGCCAAAAATTGACGATCTGTAAGATTGGGTCTTCAGCGTTGATAGTAAACAGAAATTGATTGTATCGCCCCCAGCTTCCTTTTAATGACAATTTGTCGTTTAACAGATATTTAAATCCTACCCGGGGATCGAGATAAATGTTATCATGCAATTCATATTTAGACCCACGCAATCCCACTTGTAAGGATAACCGGTCATTGACCTCCCATTTATCCTGAAGAAATGCGCTAAACACGTTGGGTTTTTCGCTGATGTCAAAGAAGTTTACCTGATCTATATCGTAGTTAAATACCATCTTCAGGTTTTTCAGGGTAGCGCCCAGAGTGAGGGTATGCCGAGGGGAAGCAAACCAGGTCAGTTGTTCCGTGACAGAGATGTCCTTAATCTCGTTTTTTAAAATTTGATTGGTTTCGCCACTGCGGCCGGGGCTTTCGATCTCTGAGGTCTTCAGATCAAGATCAAAATCGAAGCTGGAGCGGGTCAGGATAAGCTCGGAAAGAACCTTTGGGCCGGGAATAAACCGCCACTTCAGGCTGAGTGCCTTGTTTCCCCAATCCCAGTCAATATCGAATTTTTCATTAGAATCGTCTTCGTCAAATATCATGTTGAAGACATCGCGGCCATTAAAGGTAGAAAAGGTGATCCGGTGATGGTCATTCAGATCGCTGAAAACCTTAAACTGGCTGTCCCGAAAATAATAGTCCCAGCCTTCGCCTTGACCAAATAAATTGGCCACGGCATCATAATAAGTTCTCCTACCGGAGAGTATCCAGGCGCCTTTATAAAACGGGCCCTCGGCCAGCCCTTTCGCGCTGAGAAGAGAAAAGGAGCCCTGGAAACCGCTGATATCCCAGTACTTCCCGAATGGTTTGTTT
>JAFDJF010000214.1 GCA_019307645.1 Deltaproteobacteria bacterium | reverse complement strand
AGCTTCCCCCGGAAAAACAGAGAGAGTTTCTGGCCAGGCTTCCCTTTGACTCTTCGCTTGCACCGGTTTTGGAAGAGGCGATGGAATCCCAGTCTAAACCTGCTCCCGACAAGGTCGCAGAAGAGGATCTTGAGACGATTGTCTATTATATGGAGCTAGACGAGGGTCTTGAGGAGCGGAAGAAATATCAGGAGGAGATTCTTTCAAAGTTGAATCGTACAGATGAATTGCCGACATTGCCGTCTATTGCAAGTCATGTATTGATGATTGCGTCGAACCCGGACGCTTCTGCTTCGGACCTTACAGAGGTCATAATGAATGATCCTTCTCTGACATCTACGCTTCTTAAAATCGTCAATTCCGCCTTTTACGGTTTTTCCCAGAAGATAGGTACGGTGAAACAGGCGGTAGTTCTTCTTGGTACCGGAGAGATTGTTGCACTTGCGTTTGGTTTGTCTACGGCAAAACTTTTTGACGTGGCGCATCTTAAGGAGATTTATTCTGCAAAGGCCCTTTGGCGTCATTCCATGTGTACAGGTCTGATTGCGGAGAGCTTGTGCAAGAAGCTTCCTGAGTATCGAAAACTCGGGGTGTTTACTGCCGGATTACTCCATGATTTTGGGAAGATAATACTTATTGACAGTTTTCCCGAACTTTACGGGCAAATGCATGTCGAGGCCAGAAAGTATGACCTTCCGCTTTTTGATCTTGAAGAAGAAAAGTTTGGCCTGAATCATGCGATAAGCGGAGAATTTTTGGCCTCAAACTGGAATCTTCCGGATCCCCTTATCCAGGCGATTGCATTTCATCATCAACCCTTTTCTGCCTCCAGCCACTCTCAATTGGCTGCAATTATCGGCCTTGCAGACTATCTGTACTATGAAGCGACTGCGTTGGGAGAATTACAGGATGAATTTGCCGGTTTTCCTTGTGAACTGACATCCTGCCATTGGACTTTTCTGGGGCAGCTTTTTCCCGGACTTGACGCTGAACAGTTGAAATTGATGACTCAGGATGCGCTAGATATAATTCAACACAGTCATGAGCTTTTTGCGATTCTGGGTTGATTCCCTGTGCGCAAGAGCATGAACAAATATCAAGTTATCTAATAGGATGAAAAACAAGCCGGTTTATATAGTATCTGCCGAAGAGACCTATCATTACGGTCAGGTTATTTACGAGGAAGGCAATTCAGGAGACTGGGTGTATGTCATTTTGTCCGGTCTTGTGGAGATTTCAAAAATCATTCGGGAGAAGAAGTATATTATTGAGATACTGCAATCCGGTGATGTTTTTGGTGTCCTGGAGTATATTGGCCGGACCAAGAGAACCACAACAGTTCGATCTGTTGGGATGACCACCCTGGGCCTTATTGATCGGGAGTTTCTTGACAGGGAATACAACCAGCTTTCCATACAATTGAGGGGTATTCTTGAAATAACGGCCCTCAGGTCAGAAAAAATAATTAACCGGTTTTCTGAATTTGTTTCGAGGCCGGAACCGCGGAGTCAGAAAACCCTGCCATTACTGTTTTCAGATGGAGAAAAGACCTTCCGTGCTCATACGGACGATGTGAATGCAAATGGGCTTTTTATTGTTACAGAGAATCTCCTGGCTAAGGGTCAAGAGTTTCTTATCAAAATGCCCCTTCCTGGTACATCAGCTCCTTTGCAGGCCAGGTGTGAGGTGATCTGGACCCGAAAGAGGGAGCGCGGTCAGAAGGATAAGCTGCCGGGAATGGGTGTCAAATTCAGTAAAATTTCAAAAAAGAATTACAAAACCCTCAGAGATTTCCTCGCCATAAAAGAGGGGTAAATGAATCCCCGCCATCACGCAGAGAGCTAAGGGCTCGCGTAGAAATGTGAATTTATTTTTGTGCGAACCCTACACTGTTACAAGCAAAAAACCCCTCAGGACTTATGCTCTGGGGGGTTTTTTAGAAAATACGGTGTAAGGCGGGCTAAAAAAGCACTCGTCTGTTTTTTTTGCCTTGAGCCACTATCCATTCACCGTATTTGATCATTCAATTTAATATTCCGTATCTAACAGTCTTATAATCGCCTGTATGACATATGGGGCAAAAAATATCAATATTATCAAGATAATTGCAGAAATAATGTATAACATTTCTTTATCTCCTGATAGTTGTTTTTTGAATAATGGGGGTATACTGATACTTCCATTTCAAATCCGTCCCAACCCAGAAGATGTAACCTCTTGCTCATATTGAGAGAGTACATTTGTGGATTAATCCGGATGGTACTTGCCGGATTGCTTATAAAGCCTGGGATCATGTTTGGCTCTGTCTCTGTTTTTTCCAATCGTTGATTCAAGTTATTCCCTGTGTTTTTAAAGCGGGACTCACTGCGAGCGAGTTTGGCCTGGTTACGGATCAAGGCAAAGTCCTTATATTGAGGGCTCCCGTCCATTCGGCCGTTTAACCAGAAGTGGTTTAAAGATAACACGCTCATAAAGCCGACAAAGGCGCAGTGCGATTTTCTTTGCAATTCCCATATCTCTCAGGCGACAATAAATATGGAGAGGGTTCAAATAGTGTTGCAGGTTTGTGCTCATGAATAGGACCCCGTGTTAAAGCGCCTCAGATTGCAATGGACATAAATCTCAGTCCCTGATTGTTTTCAGTTCTCTCTGCAGTTTCCTTCCAACAGCACACATCACGATCAGACTGTTGCCGAAAAGAAGCATAATGACAGGTTCCGCCATTGGGATGGGTTTTAGAACAAAAGGCAGCGCTATGGCACTTCCGGTTATCAAAAGGAGCGTAGATATTGTAAGTACTAAAACCATCAAACTTTTCTTCATCTGCTTGTCCTTCTCAGATCCATGAAAAACTGGTTAATAAAACTTGAAACAAACAAAGTATTTTCTTTTCTATGAGCAATTGATGTGCCAGAACGGATGTATGGGTAAGAAATAATTTAACTAATATTTACAGATAGTTGCCGTAAAAAATGGAACGTTGGCGAACATGTGTGTAATAAAATACCATTTTATCTGGGAAAATCGAGTTCACTTTTTGGTAAGGTTTTACATAATTTTTGGAAAAGACGGGTGAAAGGAGTAAATAAAGGTATCACAAAGGAGGAAGGAATCGTTTTTGCAAAAGAGCTAAGGGCTCGCGTAAAAATAGACCGGAGATGAGAAAACCAAGTGAAACACCTGTGCTTACATATCACGAATAACCTTCAACATGTCCGCTGACGAAATTATACCCACTATTTTTTTCCCCCTGGTTACAAAGATCCGATGAATACGGTTTTTGATCATTGTATCGGCGATGTCCTGAACCGTTGTATCTTCAGAAACCTTGAAAACCATTGGCGTCATGATATCGCCTACTGTTGTCAGCGGTTCGCCGTGGATACTTAAGGATGCGATTTCCACCTTGGCGTACCGATGTTCAAGGCTGTGAAGATAGTATTCATGAGGGCCATAGGATTCAGGGTCATTTTCAGGTATGGTATCGTTTGCAATGATGTCGGTTGAGGTAACAACACCTGCTAATATTCCGTCTTCAGAAATGACCGGCGCACCAGAAATAGAATTTTCAAACAGAAATTCAGCCAGTCGAGCCAGAGACCAGTCCGCCCGAACCTCCAGTACATCAGCGATCATAACATCTTTTGCCGTTAATGTTCTCATGGTTTTCTCCTGTTTTCATACGGTTCAGGAATCTAGAGTTATTATAAAATGGAACGTCAAAACGCCTTTCAAGTCAAGAAAAATCGACGCTGAACGATTTAAAAAATTGTAACAGTTTAGCGTTTTGAAATCAGGTCAGGCCGTGGGCGTCTCTTTTTAGAAACCCGCATATTTGAGAGTCATTCCAAAATGACGGCAGCTTGCTACGCAATTTGTCTTTAGGGGCCTACAAAGCGCGTCTTCCGCTCCAAGTTGCCCTTCTCTGCCTTTGCGTTGCTTGAAATCCAGACTTGGCGCGCATAATAGCGGATGTCAGTTGTGATGCGGGTTGCTAAAAAGAGACCCCCACGGCCCGACTATTTCGATTAGATTCCGTCTTTTAAAGGCGCTGAACTGTTACAAATAATTAAAAAACCGCGCAGATAACAAACCCCAATTCAGAGTAAAGAATCCGGGTCCTGAGGGCCTCTTCTTCCCCCGTCGCAGACGGGATCTTCGACAATACTCCAGTGCTCCATCACTCCAATACTCCGTGTAAAGAACACGTTACGGCAGAGCCATCTGTCTCTGACCCCCGAATTGCGGGATCTTCGACTGGCCCTGAGGACCAGGTTTTAAAAGCCGAATAAAATGTCAGCGACATATTTATGACGAAAGGTGAACCCTTTGACAGTTGCAGCAACGAATTTCCTGCTGTTTTGCTTTTCAATGGGGGAATGATCTATTTGAAATCTATAGAGATTTTCCCGGAAATGGAATCCGGAACATATTTTGCATAAATTTTGTAACTGAAAACAGGACATATAAACCCTAACGTTGCATAAATCCTGTCGACAAAAACCGTTTCACTCTAACACGTTTTTGTCCGAAGTTTTATGCAACGTTAGGGTAAAGAGAAAAGGAGGCTGCTTCAGCAGGAAGCTTTAAGAGGACACTGTGGCAATGGGAACTCATTTGACAGCAAGCGATTACCTTGGCATTCGAAAAGGCGCTGATGTCTGGTATCGGGAAGAAAGTATAATAAAACGAACAACTCCGCCTCGGCTTAAAGGCTTTGGAGGCGTACTGTCGTCCTGTCTTAAAGGACAAGGTACCGGATTAACTGCTGCAGATTATCTTGCAAACCCTGTTTCAGTAAAGCCCATGGCAAAGATGACATGCCTTGAAGGTCCTCCTGAAAGAATGCCGAGAGAAATGAGGCCTTCTTTCGACAAGCCCGTTGATACTGAAAGCCCGATGATTGTCCCAAAACAGGATGAAGATAAATCAGAGGTGTCCCGAGGCAATTCTGTTATGGAAGATATTGAGCGCAGCATAAACAAGGCAGCCGGAACATACAATTTGCCGCCCGATTTGATTAGAGGGGTTATCAAGGCAGAATCAGACTTCCAGGTGAAGGCTGAGTCAAAGGCAGGAGCCAGGGGCTTAATGCAACTGATGCCTGCCACCGCAGAAGAACTGGGGGTAAAAGACCCTTATGATATCGATCAGAATATTGATGGCGGAACTCGATATCTGAAACGTATGATGGATCGCTTTGGAAGTGATCTGAAAAAGGCCCTTGCAGCCTATAACGCAGGCCCGGGAACTGTCGAGCGATATGGGGGAAGGGTGCCGTATCAGGAAACCAGGCAATATGTGCAAAGAGTACTTGAATTTTCCGGACTGGAAGCTTGAAACGAGCAACAGACAGCTCGGATTACCCTTTTGGCAGTGATCAGTAATCAGAACCAGTAATCAGTGACACCAAATTACTCCCAGCGTTTTTGCTTCCCTTCAAGCGGATTACGGCTCCTGGCTAAAATAGTGTGGCATTGATATTTTGCCATAGGCTGGAATGCTCTGACAGCCTCTTTCTGTCCAGA
>JAFDJF010000792.1 GCA_019307645.1 Deltaproteobacteria bacterium | reverse complement strand
CATTTCCCAGTTCCCGATGTGAGCTGAAATCGCTATTATTCCATTAGACCCTTCCAGGGCGTGTTTCAGATGCTGCTTCCCCCGGATTCTGACCCTGCGAAGGATATCTTCTCCTGACATGCAGGATAACTGCAGAATTTCCAGGATCGCAATCCCGAAGTTTTGAAAAACATGTATGGAGAGTTTTCTGATGCGGTCTCTTGGCCAGTTCGGATGTGTAAACTGTAAATTCCCTACGACGATTTGTCGATGACGATGATCGAGGGCGTATGCTATCGTTCCCAGTAACCTGCCAGAAAAAACGAGGAGGGTTCTCGGTATATTTGCAACTAATGAGGTCAGCTTGTTGGAAAGATTTCGTAGACTTGGCTGCTTCATTAAAGACTCATGTCAATTTTCATTGCTGAATTGCATATCATATAGTTGTCGAAAGCGGCCGTTTAAGTCCAGCAACTCCTCAAGTGTTCCTGATTCAACAATCCTGCCGGTTTCCAGGACATGAATTCGATCCGCTTTTAAGATAGTACTCAGCCTGTGCGCTACAACCAGTATTGTTCTGGTCCCTTGAAGGTTTTCAATTGCCACTTGAACAAGTTGTTCGCTTTCAGCATCGAGCGCTGAAGCAGCCTCATCCAATATCAAGATGCTCGGGTCGATCAGAATGGCCCTCGCAATTGAAATCCGTTGCTTTTGTCCTCCGGACAACAATGTCCCCTGATCCCCAACTATAGTCTGGTACACATTGGGTTGGGCCAGGATAAAATCATGGGCATTGGCCACTTTTGCAGCTGCCTCCAGTTCCATTAAATTCTTTTCTGTTTGGCCATAGGCGATGTTGTCCTCAATGGATGAATGGAAGAGAATCGTTTCCTGATTAACAATGCCTATTTGGTTGCGAAGAGATTCCAGTGTTACATCCCGGATATCGATCCCGTCAATTAAAATGCTCCCGCTTGTGACATCATAAAACCGGGGGACCAAATCCATGAGCGTGCTTTTTCCTGTTCCTGTTTTACCCACGAAGGCCACCATTTCGCCTGCTGTCACCTTGAATGAGATATCTTGAAGGATGTGTTGGTTTGGTGAATAGCTGAAATTCACTTGTCTGAATTCGATTGAATCTTTGTGTCGAGGAAGGATTTTTCTGTCCGGCCCGTCCAGGATGTCCGGAGGAGTATTCATAATGGCAAATACCCGTTTGGTTGCCCCTTGAAGGGTTCTTATGCTGTTATATACTTTTGCGAGTTTTTTTACGGGATCATATAATTTTGAAAAGGCGTACAGAATGCCCATAAGCTCGCCAAGCGTATGATGGAAATGTACCTTCCCCAAAATCAGAATACCGGGTAAAAGAAGGAAAACGGTAGCGTCCAGAGCCGGAGACGTGCCCAAATTCCAGCGACTGTATTTCATTATGCGCTTGTATAAGTTGTCTGCACCTCGTAATCTTCCTTGCAAAATCCCTGTATGATTTTCAGGCACAGGAGACTTTCCTGGTAGGCAGAGGTTACTCTTGCTATGGCATCCTGGACCACGACAGCATGTTTTTTTAGCTTTCTGCCGAATAGCCGGATCAAACCGACGATGATCGGTCCGATAACGAAAACAAACAAAGTCAGTTGGTAATTAGTGACAAGAAGATAGATAAGGAACACTACCGCTGTCACGGGATATTTAATAAGGCCGATCAGGATATGTGCGACACTCCCCTGCAACGCGCCAACATCTGCGGTAGCTCTAGCGATTAGCTCCCCTGATTTTCTTTTTTGATGGAAGCCCAATGGGAGGGAAATATATTTTTTAAAAAGGTCCATTCTTAGTGATAGAACAGCCCTTTGAGAGAAAGCTGTTGCGCAAAGTTCGCTTAAATAGATTGTTATCGATTTACATAGAACTGATACGAAGATTACAATAGCCAGAATCAAAAGGAGTCTATTGGGGGTTATGCTATCAACCAGCACCTTTTCGGTTTTGTGCCAGGACAACCAGGATCCGGAATCAAATGCGATCCAAGGGATCTTCCAGCATACCGGGTCGGTACCGAGTTTCATTCCTTCATCAATAAACGGTTGGATGAGAGCCGCAGGAACCACCAGGAACAATGAGGAAACGGCGGCCAAAATCATGGATATGATTACCAGGCCACTGTGCTGCTTTACATAGAAAGCGATTTCTTTACCAAGAATGAAATCCAACATGCGACTGATTTTTATCATTTAAACAGTGTGCCTCTTTTACTCAGCAGGGAGGATTATTTCAGACCACCCACGGCCCGAACCATCCCTGACAAGCAAGGTGTTTGAAAATTGTCTGTTGGCAGCGGAGTATATGGGAAGGTTTATTGTGTGTCAAGGATGGGGTTGCCGCGGATACATTCAAAATCGGGGGGGGGAGCCAGTTCAAAAATTGATTTGTCAAGGGTCTTGTTGAAGGCTGTTTGTTTGAGGGTAAGTTCCAGCATAATCTCATGCTCCGGGTCATGCAACTGTGTTTTTTTGGCATATTGAATGCTGTTGTCATCCTCAAAACCGGAAAATGACAGTCTTAAGCCCTGCCCAGGGAAGAAGACCTGAAAAGGAAGACGATTCTCAGGATAAATATCAATGAGCTGGACGATATCGCCTTCTCCGCTTAACAGGGAAATCTGATTCCCCCTGTCTGATACCGCACGATGGTGCCTGCTCAGAAGTGGAAAGCCTCTTCCAAGGGCCCATAATTGATCCGTGTCCAGATGCACCGGCAGGAAGGTCGGTGGGAGTGGCTCCCTGACATCAGCAAGATAATAGCGTTTTTCAGGGAATGACAATATATGAAGAGTTGTTTCGGTTATCAGAATATAGAAAAGGGGCCGACCCCAAAAGTGCGTGATCTCAAGCTTGATCCTGTCAGGATCTCTGGCCCCTATAATCAAGACATTTGCTTCGAGCTCGGAACCACGCGTTTGAAGCGTTATGCGGCCGAGAGAAAAAAAATTATAAACAGCGTTCTCCTGATCTGTAAAACTTGCAAGAATATCGGAAAGTTCCTGGTCGTTAAAAGGGGACTGGGGAGGCTGAACCGGGACATGGGCACAGGATTGGAGAATGAAAAAAGCCAGAAGCGGTATGAAAACCCTGATGTTGGGGATCTGTTTAGTAATATTTAATACCTCATGCGTTCATTCGGCTTTTGAAACCTGGTCCTCAGGGCCAGGTCAGAGAGTGATGGCTCTGCCGTGTTGATAGGGACTAATTGATAATAGTGATCTAAAGTGAACTAAAGTGCCTAAA
>JAFDJF010000213.1 GCA_019307645.1 Deltaproteobacteria bacterium | reverse complement strand
AAACAGGCTAATGAATATTTTCGGCAAGTAAACGACCGAGTGGCGGAATTGATTGAAGATATCATTCGCAGATGGGACAAAGCCAAGCTGTATAAATAACCAGAAAAAACTTTCTTTGACGAAGCAATAGGAGAATACCGATGAAGCGCGTTTTAGCCTCATATTTATTTTTACTTTTAAATGTTTCGTTTCAGCTTAATTTGGACCACACTTGATATTTCTTTCGCGATGGTTTACGTCTAAACAGCATTCAAATTTTAGATTATTGCTGAACTTGGAAAGCCATATTGGCTTGTCTTAGAAAAGTTCTAAGATCGTGAACACACCCACCCATTCTTATTTAAACAGGATAATCAATCTATCACTTCAACCCAGCCATCCTCTCCTTCGCATCGCCAACCTCAGAGTGGCCGGGATCGGCGTCTTTCCAGAGATTGAGAAATTTCTCGTAATTCTCGATGGCTTTGGCTTTACTTCCCAGTTCTTCATGGATTTTCCCCAACGCATATAAGGATTTTGCATACAAATCGCCATACAACAGCCTTCCTGTGGTCAAATCCAAGATATTTTCATACTGTTTCTTAGCTGATTCTAAATCCCCGCTTTGAGAATAAGCTGATGCGAGATCATAAAGAGTCCTGGCATGTGGGCTTAACCACAATCTATGGCCTGTTGAGATAGCAGTGGGTGCCCTAATAGAATTATTAGGGCAATTAAGACAAAACCAGTCCTCTGTGACATCATTGCTGTTATTTTACGTCAAAAATCGCCTATCAACAAATCGATTGTACTTTTTGACTTGAATATACACCTGTGATATATCTCAATCTTTTAAAGGTCTCAGATTTTTTTTTAAATAATTTAGGATAAAGGGAGTCAGCATGGCAGAGAAAAAAGAAAAAAAGACAATTGACAGGCGGCAGTTTCTTAAAAGAGCCGGAGCTGGAAGTGCCGTTTTAGGCAGTGCAGGAATGGGCTTTTTCGGTTATCAAGCCGGGAAAGATCCTGAATCATACTCGGGTTGGGAAACACACGAAGGGGCTCAGCAGTCATTTAACCGAAAACGCTGGAGCGTGGACAAACCTCACTATAAAAAAGTCGGCCCTACAGATAGAGCTGATGCCCGTACCGAAGTGATTTTTTCCAGACGTTCTTCTTTCCGGATGCAGTGGAAGGATGAAACCGGCATTGAAGGACTCGATGAACTTCTCCAGGACTACTACCGAAAGAATCCACAAGACTTAGAACTCGACCTCTATGCCATGAGAGAAATTGCACCTAAACAAAGAGCGGACATGCAGAAGTACGGAGATCCGTTCACTCTAGCTATGGCCTGGTCAAATGCCATGGGGGCTGTATCGCCTCCACGCATAAATCGTCCACCAGAAGAAACTGATTTTATTAGAAACCGAAGAACTGGAGAGCCTATCGAACCTGTAAAAATGAAAAGCCCTGAAAAGACATCCAAACTGATCAAAAAAATCTCCCATGAACTGGGATCTACATTGGTTGGCATCACCAAATTGAAGCCGGATTGGGCTTACAAGTATCCCATGCGTAGGAGAGGATTTGATCCCGATCAGGAGATTGAAATACCCAAACACTGGCAGTACGCTATTGTTGTGGGTTCCCCCATGTCCTGGGATCCCATGTATGCCAATCCTACATATGGGACTTCCAATGATGCCTATTCCCGCTCTCGAATCATCGGATACAGAGTGGCTTCCTTCATTAAACAATTGGGATTTGGCGCACGACCTCATACTCCGGGAACGGGTTATGACCTCATGGCCCCCCCCATTATGATCGATGCGGGACTTGGCGAACAGGGAAGGCCCTCCATTGTCATCACCCCAGAATTGGGATGCAATTTCAGGCCAGCTATTATCACGACAAACCTTCCCTTAAAACCGGATAAGCCCATTGATTTCGGGGTTCAACGGTTCTGCAAGACGTGTAAAATTTGTGCCGAAAACTGCCCGAGCGGGGCCATCTCGATGGGCGACATGGAAGAAGTGAGAGGGTATCTGAGATACAAGCTGGATACGGCCAAATGTCTCAATTTTTGGAAATCAAACCTGGGAAACAATGGATGCCGGATCTGTGTGGCCGTATGTCCCTACACGAGAAAGGCCAACTGGCTCCACAAAACCGCACGCAATGTGACTATGAATGATCCAACAGGTCTATCCGTCACCGTTCTAACGGCCCTGCAGAAGCGCTTCTACCCCGGACCGGATCCACAAAAATACTACATCCCCTCTTTAGGAGGAGAGAACGCATCCTACAGAAAACCTCCGTGGTGGCTGCGGAGCGAAGATTTTATCGATTTTTAGGAGGACAAACATGCAATTTTTTACAAGCGGACTGTTTTGGTTTTTGGAAGGGATCTTTGCCTGTTTGTTTGTTATCGGATTCAAATTCTGGGCGGAGGACCGTGGGTATGTTCTAACCTTTTGGAAATGGCTTCTCCTAGGAATCTGGATTTTACTTTTTGGTTTTACATTGGCTTTTGTCGGGACTAGTCTCGGAGAGGGTGAACCTAACGCGGCCTTATTTGGAGGAATCATATTCGGCCTTATCACAATAATTTCAGGTGTAGGGCTTTGGAGGATCGTTATAAGAAAATCTTAGAGTGAGGATTCAATGAAAATGAAATACAGATTTAGATCCATTGCCTTACCGCTGATTTTCGTTCTTATCATATGCATTTCAACGGGTTTTTCTGACGAAAAAACTGATCAGGTCGATGCTCTCTTTGCCCAATGGAACAAATTAGATTCTCCGGGTTGCGCTCTCGCTATCATCCCGTGGGGACACATGGGGACAAAAGTGACTAAGCTTGCCTAATTATGGTAACTTCTGACTAAATCAAAATCCCGATTTCTACCCCTTAAATTGATGGCTCCTCGGGTAGGACTCGAGCCTACAACCTAGTGGTTAACAGCCACCAGCTCTGCCTATCGGATAAATAACTCACTGACATCGAGACAGACTCCTCCCTGTGTGTCAGTGGTGTGTCAGAATTTGCCTAAACTTGACTAACTATGGATACTTGTGACTAAAAGGAAGACAAAACAATAATTAAATATTTCCAGGGGAAAACAGGAATTACAGGAGTGCCGAGGGCCGGACTCGAACCGGCACGTGAGAAACTCACGAGGGATTTTAAGTCCCTTGTGTTGCTTTGCCTCATGTAGATCCGGGAATAGCAGATCCAATGAGTGGAGAAACGATGTTTACTGCTTTGAATCACGTGAATCTTACCGAAACTCCAGCGGTGGTTTTTACTGAATTTACCGCCTATACCGGATAAATTTTACACAGTGAACTTCGCAGACATTCCGATCCGGTTTCAGGATCGTAGCCTGCTTTATCTCCTAGCAGTAGATTGATATTGGACTTTTTCCAGCCGTATTCCGGGGGACCCTCTTCCGGAAACCACCAAGCATGTTGTGCGCTGACAACATCTGGAGAAATCCCGTCAAACAGTTTTGCACGCAACTGAACCCGGGCGTTCTCCGGCGATTCGATCCAGACCCAGTTTCCATCTTTGATTCCGAGTGATCCAGCCGTCGATGGATGGATCTCAACTATTGGATCCGGGTTAATTTTTCTGAGAGATTCAATTTGCCGTCCCTCGCTAATAAAATAGGTTCGGGTTCTGGCTCCCGTGGTCAGAATGAATGGATATTCTTCCGATATCTCCGGTGCAGACAAAGGTGAAAGGGCCGGCTCTCGATAGACAGGAAGCGGTGACAATCCCATCGATTCGCAAATACTGCTGTAAATTTCAAATTTCCCGCTTGGCGTTTTAAACCCGCTTTCTTTGTACTTGTAGTATTTCATTTCACCCGGAACCAATCCGATTTCACAAAACTCCTCAAAATTCAATCCGCTTTCTTCTAATAACCAATCCAGGTAATCTTTGTAGTCTTTCCAGGGAAACGCTTCTTTCAAGCCCAGGCGGTTCGCCAATTGGATCACAATCTCTCGGTCGTCCTTTACTTCACCTACTTGTGCTACTTTCTTGCGTGCCAACATACACCAGATTTTGTGCATGCTTACCACGTCGTCGGTTTCAAGCCACATGGCAGCAGGTAGAACCAGATCAGCCAGCATGGATGTCGGTGTCATAAAAAAATCAGATACTACCGTAAATTCAAGATGATCTTTTAACGCCTTTTCAATAAGCAATGGGTTCGTTTGACACAGGAGAGGATTCGAGCCGATTATCCAGAGACCTCGGATTCTGTATGGATCGCCGGTCACTACCGATTTCCAAAAGCTTGGCGGATGCCCGAAAACGTCCAGCGGATATTTACCAAATATTACCGATCGTTCCTTTTTTTCCGGGGGCAGAAACTGTGCACCCTTCTGGTCGGGATTCATGAGAGAAGATTTTTGACGAATCCCTTGGGGAGGGACCCATAAAACGTCTCCTCCGGGACGGTCAATATTGCCGGTAAGTGCCTTCAGGATCAGCAGAGCACGTGCAGTCTGGAAATTTGATGCACTGGCGTCAATGACGCTGCCCCAGAGCATGCAGGCCGGGGATGTATTTGCATATGTCCGTGCCGTGGCGCGAATATCCTCGGCCGTTAAACGGGTGATATTCGCAGCCCATTCCGGCGTAAACGGTTCGATATGCTCGACTAGTTGTTCGAATCCGACAGTATGATTCTGGATAAATTCATGTTCATACAAGTTTTCCTCAATAATTACCTGGATCATGGCCAGCGCCAGAGCGCCATCGGTTCCAGGTCGGAGCTGCAACCAGTGATCTGCTTTCCCTGCCGGTCTGGTTCGCATCGGATCAATGACGATTACTTTATCGGCAGTCTTCAGAGCTCTCTGTATCGTTGCTCCGCACATCCCGTCTGCCGAGCCTGAGTGCGTAATATTGCAGCCCCAGATCACAACGCAGGCTGGTTTCTTTCCGCCGAAGCCATATACATCAACAATCGGAAGCTGTCCTAAAGTATATGCGCTCGCTACAACGCGTACACCGAAACAATAATAGCCGGGACCGATAACATTGGGCGTACCAAAAGCATTGGCGAAACGCGTTGCAAACTCAATATAGGGCCTGCCTGTTCCATGGGCGATCCCAACATACTCGGAACCGCTCTCCTCTTTAAACTGACCGAATCGCGCTGTTATTTCATCCAGAGCATCGTTCCATGATATACGCTCCCATTTGTTCTCACCTCGTTTTCCAACCCGACGAAGAGGAACGGTTAATCGATCGGGATGGTAAAGAAGTTCAGGTGACGCCGCGCCCTTGGAACATATGTGTCCCCTGCTGATGGGGCTTTCCGGATCTCCGGTAATTCTTTCAACACGGTCGCCCTTCATGTGAATCAGTACTTGGCAAACACCATGACACATACGACAGGAAGATCTAACAATTCGTGATTTATAAGAATTTCCTTTTTCTGCTTGCAGCAAATCTATCACAATTTTCCTCAATTTCCACCCACTTACATCTTGGAATGAACATATCACAGGAAAAAAGATAAGATCAAGGATAAAATAAAGAAACAAAACGACAAAAAAAGTAAACAAGTCAGCTATAAAATAGACTCCTCCTCTCAAATCGACAAAAAGCAGTCAAGAATGCTCTCAGCCATGAAGGTAAGCTTGAGGTGAACGATAATCTTGTCGATAACTTTATGATCTTTGATAAATGAGATCACTTTCATCTCTCCGCCGCATTGAGGACACAACAGAGGGTCAACTTCATAGACCTTTCTTATCATCTCCGCCCAGCCCTTTGATGGCACAAATCTCTCCTCTTCCTCAATGATCGATGGTCTCTCCTCTTCCTCAATGATCGATGGATGTGAGGGCGAGACTCCTGCCTTGCTTACCTTTCCCCTGTGGGCATTGGCATAGAGCCCATAGTAGCGAATCATCACCTGTCCTTTATCGGGAATATGGGAGGTTACCCTGGCAATAAACTCTAGGTAATCCATTTGCTCTGACTCTGTGCGGTTCTTTCCGTATTGATAGACTACCTGTCCTTTTGCCTCATCCAGGGAAAGCCGTTTGAGGGATAGGATCGGTCTTATCATATATTTGCCTATCCGCTCGGCCTCTTCTTTACTCTCAGCTCTGACTTTACTGTGTACATTAAATCCACTATGCCTCCAGCTCAATATCTTTTTTACAAAATCCCGGTTTATCAACTGTTTACCAAGGAGAAGTGAGAAGACCTCGCGTGTGAAAAACCTGCAGAGCAGAGCGTCATTAATGCTTGAAACCTTATGGAACCGGCCATCTTTATCTGTCCCTCCCGCGGAAACAAGAAAATGCAGGTGCGGGTGAAGATTTACCCGGCTTCCAAACGACTGTATTATCGCGATAATCCCGGGCGTAAGCTCTCTGCCTGTAACCGCCTTGAAGTATTTCAGAAGTGCCTCTTTCCCGCAGAGACAGAGATCAGAGAGGAGATGTCTTTTGTACTTGAAAAATATCCTCAGCATCTTTGGGACAGTGAATACCACCTGGCGGTGGTGTACATCCAATACAAGCTCTTCCCGCATCCATTCGCCCCACTCTTCACGTCTTTTGGAATGACATGACGGACAAAATCCCCGGCCGTGACAAGAAAACATCAGCAATCTCTCCAGGCCACAATCTTTACACTTAATCCGTGCAAACCCGTTCTTCGGGTTACCGCAATCAAAGTATTTATTCACGACATCCTGTATTATGGGACGTAAGTACCCATACTCCTTCTCAAACCGGTGTTCGTACTCTCCCAAAAACCGCTCAAAATAATGGAATAGCACACGATACAATACCGTCCGTTCCGGATACCGCTGACAATATACCCCTGCCATAGCAGGGATGTATATTCAAAAATCAGACCAGAATCCGGCCTAGACAGAAATATGTTTTGTTTTCCCCTGTAAGAGTCCAACATCAATTTTGAGATAAAACAAAATGAGGTAAACCGCTGTTTACTTAGATAGAAAAAAAGACGACTTTTCTTTACAGGAAACAAATGCTGGAAATACCAGTGCAGGTTGGGAAATTTTGAGAACAGGACTTTCTTAGACTACTCCCCGTGGGTCAAATGTGGGCCAAAATCGATTGAAAATTGCTGAAACTATGGTATTAGGATTGAAAACTCAAAAAACTCAAACATCTTGCAAAAGGTAATAATTTCCTGGGTTAACAGGAGTGCCGAGGGCCGGACTCGAACCGGCACGT
>JAFDJF010000212.1 GCA_019307645.1 Deltaproteobacteria bacterium | reverse complement strand
ACTATTACTGTGTCTTTTGCTCTTAAATATCTACCAAACCTAACCTAAATCTGAGCGCCAAAAATGTGAATTTATTTTTGCGTGAACCCTTAAGCCCGAATCTCCCCCCTTTGCAAAGGGGGGCTGGGGGGGATTTATTCCAACAGCTATAAAATCCCCCTCAATCCCCCTTTGCGGAAGGGGGACGGGAAGGAATGTCCCTTAAGTTATTGGCATTGACCGACAACCTTGAACCTTTGAACCTCTGAACCCTGAACCTCTTATCAATAAATCCCCGGATCTCTGTATTCACCAAAGACCAGCCTGAAAAGGTCACATATTTCCTGAAGTGTCGCATGGGCCTTTACAGTCTTAATCAGAGGCTCCATCACATTCCGGTTCCCGGTGCAGGCATCACCGATCATTTCAAGGCAGCCCTTTACTTCTGTATTGTCCCGTTCCTCCCTGATCCGCCGGGTCTTTTCTATTTGAAGCATTTCAAGCGCTTCTTCAATTTCAAGGAGTTCCGCCGGCATTCCTTTCTCTGTAAAATACTTGTTCACCCCTACCACCGTCTTTTCTTTTGCATCGATCTGTTTCTGGTAGTGGTAGGCCGCATCAGAAATCTCCTTCTGGGGATAATTGTTGTCTATTGCCGCAAGCATACCCCCCATGTCGTCAATCTTCCGGATAATCGCAAAGGCCTCTTCTTCCATCTGATCGGTCAATGCCTCCATGAAATAGGAACCGCCCAGGGGATCAATGGTGTTTGTCACTCCGGATTCTTCAGCAATGATCTGCTGGGTCCGAAGTGCAATGGTTGCGGATTCTTCCGAAGGCAGGGCCAGTGCTTCGTCCAGGGAATTGGTGTGAAGGGATTGGGTCCCGCCGAGGACTGCGGATAAGGCCTCAAGGGTTGTGCGAACCACATTATTGAAAGGCTGCTGGGCTGTAAGCGAACAGCCTGCCGTCTGCGTGTGAAACCGCAGCCACCAGGACCGTGGGTCTTTGGCCTTAAATCTCTCCTTCATGACCTTTGCCCATATGCGTCTGGCCGCACGGAACTTGGCGATCTCTTCAAAAAAATCGATGTGTGAATTAAAAAAGAAGGAAAATCTGGGAGCAAACTCATCCACATCAAGGCCCCGCTCAATAGCGGCCTGGACATAGGCAATGCCGTCTGCCAGGGTAAAGGCCAGCTCCTGAACAGCCGTTGAGCCTGCCTCCCGAATGTGATATCCGCTGATGCTGATGGTGTTCCAGCGTGGCACTTCCCTGGTGCCGAATTCCACCGTATCCGTGATCAGGCGAACCGAAGGTTCCGGAGGACACATGAAGGTCTTTTGGGCAATGAACTCCTTGAGCATGTCATTTTGAATGGTCCCACCGATAACCTTTCTGTCGATCCCCCTGTTTTCCGCCATGGCAATATACATGGCCCAGATCACAGGGGCAGGCGGATTGATGGTCATGGAGGTGGTGATGCGGTCAATGGGAAGCCCGTCAAAAAGATCCTCCATGTCCTCAAGGGTATCGATGGCCACCCCGCACCGGCCGCACTCACCCCTGGCCCTGGGGGAGTCGGTGTCATAGCCCATGAGTGTGGGCATATCAAAGGCCGTTGAAAGGCCGGTCTGACCTTCTTTCACCAGGAGGTGAAATCGTTCGTTGCTATCCTTGGCACAACCCAGGCCTGCAAACATCCGCATGGTCCAGAGGCGTCCCCGGTACATGGACGGCTGAACACCCCGGGTAAAGGGGTACTCCCCAGGAAACCCGATGTCTGAACTAAAGTGCTGATCCCGGTTATCTGACGGTGTATAGATCTGGTTGATTTCCCGATCCGAAACCGTGGAAAATCTCTTGAGCCGCTCTTCCCGGGCAGCAAAGGCCTGGGCGAGCGCTTCCTTCCATTTTTGCTTTTCCTTTTCTATGTCATTAAAGATCTTTGGATTAAAAGTTGAGGTCATTTCGGTTCATTTTCCCTGTAAACAGGATCTCATTTAAGCTTTCCAAGAAGTACGCCGGCAATCGTATTTTTCTGGATCTCCTTGGTCCCTTCGTAGATTTCTGTGATCTTGGCATCCCGGTATATACGTTCCACCTCATACTCGGTCATGTAGCCGTATCCCCCCAGCAGCTGTATGGCTTCATCGGCAACCTGCACCGCGGTCCTTGCGGCAAACATCTTGGCCATTGACGTCAGCTTGGGATCAATGCGGCCCTGGTCAAAATTCCAGGCCGACTTGTAAACCATGAGCCCGGCCAGTTCTATCATTGTTGCCATCTCCGCCAACTTGTGCTGGGTCACCTGGAACTGGGCGATTTTTTGACCGAACTGCTCCCTTTCCGTCACATAGGCAATGGCGCGGTCATAGGCACACTCGGCTGTCCCAAGGGCCTGGGCTCCGATCATGATCCGGCTTTCGTCAAAAAAATACAGGGTCTGGTAAAACCCCTTGTTTTCTTCCCCGATCAGATTGGTCAGGGGAACCCGTACGTCCTTAAACACCAATTCCCCCGTGGGCATGCCCCTGATCCCCATTTTCAAGCCCACATCCGATATGGAAAACCCTTCGCGATCTGCCTCAACAAGAATCAGGCTCATGCCCCGATGAGGCGGATCCGCATCCGGATCCGTTTGCAAGAGTACGGAAAAAAATCCGGCAAGCCCTGCGTTGGTAATAAACATTTTGGTGCCGTTGATCACCCATTCGTCACCGTCTCTTACGGCTGTGGTATCCATGCGGGTGATGTCAGAGCCGTGATTCGGCTCGGTAAATGCTCCTCCGCAAAGGGTTTTGCCTCCTGCAACAAGCGATAAAAATTTTTTCTTCAATGGGTCGCTGCCATACCGGTCCAGGCATTCAAATGCAAACGAGGAAAGGGCAAGGGCGCTGCCGATGGTGGAATCCGCCCGGCAGAGCTCTTCACACACAATGCATTTCTCGATGACGCCCAAACCCTGTCCGGAATATTCCTCCGGAAAACCAATCCCAATGAGCCCCAGTTTTGCCGCTTTCTTAAACAGCTTCATTGGAAATTCATGGGTTTGGTCCAGCTCCATGGCCAGTTCTTTGCTGAACTCTCCCCTGCAGAAATCTTTAACCGCTTTTTGGATATCCTTTTGTTCTCCGGTAAATGCAAAATCCATTCTTTTTCACCTCCGTTTCAGCTCGACGTAAAAGACCTACAATCTACACCCGTTTTATTCAAAAACCCCTTCTGCCATGCAATCAGAAATCTCATCCAATGACATCCCCAGAAACTCGGTACAAACCTTTTCGATGTGCTGCCCAAAGATGGGTCCTGCCCATCGCGGGCCCTGGGGACTCTTGGATAATTTAAAAGGGACATTATCATAACGATGGGGACCGATCACTTCATGCTTTAGCACCTTGAAATGTTCGCGGTGTTTCATCTGGGGGTCCTTTGCCAGATCCTCAGCATTTTGGACCACCGCTGCAGGTACTCCCTCATCCTGCATCATTTTCATCACCTCTTCAGCAGACCTGGAGCGCGTCCATTCTTCCACATGCTCATCCAGCGCATCCTCATTTTTCTTCCTTCCCGTGAGTGTTTGAAATTTTGGATCCTTTGTCCAGTCCGGCTCCCCGATCACCCTGCAAAACGCCTTCCATTCTTCATCACCGGTAACGGCAACGGCTATCCACCTGTCATTACCTTCGCATGAATAAGCGCCATGGGGTGCGGCATTGGGAGCGCGGTTCCCGTTACGCGTCTGGACCCGGCCATTTACAAAGTAGTCCATAACAACCGGCGCAAGGAAGGTGATACCCGCTTCAAACTGGGAGAGATCAATATATTGTCCTTTCCCTGTCCTGCGGCGATAATCGAGTGCTGCGATCACAGCCGTCACGCCAAACCGGGGCGAAATATAGTCAGTGTAGGCTCCCCATATATAGGAAGGCTCCCTGTCAGGCCACCCCATCATATGACACATCCCCGCCACTGCTACCGCATGGTTGCCGTAACCCCGAAACCCGGCATGGGGCCCGGTCTGCCCCTGCTGGCAGGTACTGAAATAGATGATGTCAGGCTTCCCCTTCCGCACGCTTTCATAATCCATACCCCACTTCTTCATTACTCCCGGAGTAAAACCCTCGGCCAACACATCGCACCACTCAATCAGCTTCCAGGCAATCTCCCTGGTCCTGGGCAAATCCATATTCAGGGTGATCCCGTATTTGCTGGTATGGTAGTTGGGTTGCCAGGCCGAGTGGTCCAGATCGGTTAGCCCATCCTTAAACGGCCCCGCTGTCCGGGCCACATCCGGTCTCAAGCGGGACTCCACATGAACCACATCGGCTCCGTGATCAGCCAAATACTTTACAGTCAGAGGGCCTACTGCGCCACTGGTAAAATCAAGGACCTTGATTCCCTTAAATATCCATTTCTTTTCCACTACCCTTCTCCCTGTTACGTACAAATGCGTAAAAAAATTCCCGCCCAGAGGACGTTGATTTCTACATTACATTATATGATGCTTGCCTGCTTCAGGCTGTGAAGCTGTTCGGCGGTGAATCCCAGCTCATCTTCATATATTGCCCGGTTGTGTTCGCCCATAAGCGGCGCCCGCCGCCACTTTTTTAAAGGCGTTTCGCTCAACTTGATAAAGGGGCCGCAGTGAGTGATGGTGTCGCCCAGTTCAGGGTGTTCAACATCGACAAAGAACTCTCTGGCAGCAAGCTGGGGGCTTTCTGCAATATCCTTGGGATCCTGAAACGGGCAACCCAGAATTTTCCGTTTGATGGCCTCTTCATAAAACTCCAGCTTTGTTTTTGTCTTCAGATACGGCCCGATAATATCCAACTGCTGGTGGTCTATCTCCTCCTGGGTAATCTTGGAGGCATCGTAGGTGGCCCAGTCATAGCCCACCAGGTCACCGGCCATCCCTTCTTCATCCATGAACTCGATCAGCGCCTTGCCGGAAAGAGACATGGCCTTGAGCGCACCGCCACCCAGGAGAATGAATAACCAGCCATCCTTGCACGGGTAAAAAGCGCGGCTGTTAATGACGCTACCATCCGCCCTCGGGAACCCCCCCCCTTTCATTAAACCCCGCGGCGAGTTTACGCCGTACATATCCCACAGCGGCATGGACATCTGGTTGCATGTCTGTAACGACTGCTGAATGGAAACATCCACGTGCTGGCCCTCTCCGAATATCTCACGGGCATAAAGAGCGGTCATTGCCCCTGATGCCGCCTCGGCAGCACCATTAAGATATGCCTGAGGAAAAGTCATCTGATTGGGGGCACGGTCCGACTCACCATTCGGGTGCATGAAACCGCTCAGGGCCCAGACAATCATATCATTGAACTTATATTTCCGGTCCACATAGGGCCCGGTCTGGCCAAACGGTGTGATGGAGACCATAACAAGCCGCTTGTTGATCTTCTCCAGATCATCATAACCCAGGCCCAGGCCGGTCATATGCCCCGGTTCAAAGGACTCGATAACCATATCAGCGGTCTTCACCAGCTGCTTGAATATTTCCTGTCCGTCCGCGGTTTCAAGATTTAAGGTGATGCTCTTTTTGTTTGTGTTGTAGGCAAGCAAGTAAAG
>JAFDJF010000211.1 GCA_019307645.1 Deltaproteobacteria bacterium | reverse complement strand
CTATGTTCCAACATGTTCAGGTATGACTGCTGTCTGTCGTTCAAGGGGCTCCGCTTCAGCTCTTCCAGGTAAGGCAAGGCAAACCGCTTCACATTGAACAGCACAGTCTCTTCCATTTCTATCTTGATTTGGTCTGCTGTTTTCAGCATCACCCGGAGCGCCGTATTTGCTTCCTCCAGGCTGGATGTGCGTTCTTTCACCAGCTTTTCAAGTTGATCCCGGTGCTTTTGCAGCAATTTTTCAGCCCGTTTGCGTTCTACGTACTCATCGGCCAGTTCCAGCGCAGTGGTGATGTGCCGGGCCAGATTCCTCACAGACGGGATGAAGTACTCGGCCAGCTTGGGGGCCGTGACCATGAGAACCCCAATGATTTCGCCGCGACGGTGCAGTGGTGTCATAATGGTGGGCTGCCTCCCCTTTTCGATATATTTCGCCAGTTGAGAGGCAAACGGTTTTGAGATGACATCCTCTTGTACATAGTTGCCGTCGGCCTGGAGCGTCATTCCCTCCTTAGCCACCTGATAAAGGATCTTCGATTTACTCAGGTCGATTCGGAATTTTCTAACCGGCATCCCAACGATCGTCTCAATGGAATTCAATATGCCGGGAGGAACGGATGTTTCTGCCAGTTTGAGAGTCGAACCGTTGTCTGTTAACAGGAAGATCCCGCTGATGTAGTTCTGTGAGTGGACGAATTCTTCCGTGACGAGTTTGAAGACCTCTGCCTCGTCATGACCGCCGTGAATCTTTGCCGCGATGTTCTCGGTGAACTGAATGATATCAATTAGATCGCGCAGCGCCTTATCCATCTGCTTCTGCCACCTTTCTCATAAAAGGCCATTTGCCGGATCCCCGGAAACAGGAAAAAACAGGGAAAGTTTTATGAAACCGGCCCTTTCGTCAAATATCACTTTGATAAGACTTGCTTTTTCGTTTTCGGGGAAAAAATTATAGGCAGGTCAGGCTTGTGAGTCAAGATTAATTGCTAAAATCCATGTGCCCCAAAACCTGTCCTTGACTTGACAGGGTTTCAGGGAAATTTACAACAGTTGACAGGATATTACATTCTTTTCTTCCTCACCTTGCTTTAGGGCTCGCGTAAAAATAACTTCGCATTTTTGCGCGAGCCCTTAATCCCTGGCGCGGACAAACAAGTTATATAAGGCCGGCACGATAAAAAGGGTCAGCAGACCGGAAACCATTATACCACCCACCGATGCGATGCCGATACCGTCACGAAATTCACTTCCCAGGCCCCGGCCAACTGCCAGGGGCAACATTCCCAAAACCGCTGCCATGGTAATCATGATTATCGGCCTGAGCTCGGCTACCGCCGCCTTTAGCATGGCCTCACGGCGGGGCAAACCTTCTGCAAGGTAATGATTCATCTGTCCCAAAATGAGAATTGCGTTATTGACCACGATTCCAATCATCATTACCGCACCCAGCATCACGAACATATCAATGGTTTTTCCCGTGACGTAGAGCGCCCAGAGAAAGCCGATCATTGCAAGCGGGATCGTAAATAAGATAAGAAAAGGTTGCCGGAAGGACTCCAGAATGGCTGCAAGTACCAGATAGGTCAGAATAATAGCAAGTAGCCCGGCTTCCACGAACTCGTATCCAGCCTCCCTCATGCTCTCAGCTCTGCCAACGAACCGGTAAGTGTAACCGGGTGGCAATTTGCCCTTGTCGTCTATGGCCAAGCCTAATTTTTTTACTGCGGTGCCAAGTGACGTGTCACCGCTTAGATTAGCGTAAGCCATTGAGATGCGGCTTTTGTCTTTGCGGGTTATCAGCACAGGGGCGACGGTTTCCTCAACCTGAGCGAAATTGTTGAGCGGAATCGGGTGCCCCGGACTTCCGGGAAAAAGGAATGCTTTTACCTGGTTCTTGCCCTCAACCTCTGCAAACTTAACCCTGATGTCATAGGTGCGTGCCCCTTCCTTGTAAGAGCCTGCAATGATGCCCTCAATGTTCCCTCTCAGGGCCATGCCCAATCCGACGGAAGGGGCATTCAGGTCTGACAGTACGGCCCGGCGGGGTCTGATGCGAAGTTCGGGTTTACCGAAGCGTACAGAAGAATCAGGGTCAACGATGCCTTCAATGCCCCGGGTAAGCTTCATCACCCTTTCGGCTGCAGCGTCAAGGATAGCGAAGTCCTGGCCTGCAATTTCCAGTTCAATGGGCGTGTACTGCCCGCTCACAGGGTCTGCGACGGTCACGGACACTATACTGTCCGGGTAGCCGGCAAGACGGTTACGGATTTTTCCCAGTGTCGTTTCCATGGGCTCGGCCCGGTCGGTCTTGTCCGTGAACTTGAGAAGAATCTGCGCAAGATGCACGCCTTTAGAGGACTTGCCCACTGTCCCCTCCACTTTGCCGATTATCGTGAAAACGTGGCGCAAGTCCGACAGATCATTCAGCAACGCTTCTGCTTCCTTTACTCTGACGATCGTCCGTTCAAGATTATATCGTGTGGGATATTCAAGTTTTACGAACACCTCACCCTGGTCGATATCACCCAATATCGTAAGGCCGATTGAGGGGATCAGCCTCAGCGTAAACAAACCCAGTAATAACACCGCACCAATCAGTACCGCAGCTGTCCAGCGTTTGTTCGTAAACAGACGAAGCACGGATTCATACTTCCGCGATAAACGGTCAAACATCCGGTTCCAGCCGGCTTCCATTCGCCCTGACAAGGGCCCGCGAGTGCCCTTGGGGCTTTGCTTCAACAAAACAGTGCAGAGCATGGGGGTCAGGGTGAAAGAAACAAAAAGAGAAACAGCAGTTGCACTTAGCATGGTCAAGGCAAACGGATTGAAAAACCGTCCGACCATTGTTCCCATCATGGAAAGCGGGAGAAGCACCACCGCATTGGTTCCTGCACTTGCCATGACGGCCGTGGCCACATCTGCCGCACCCATTTGGGCGGCCTCCTGCGGATTGCCTGACTCAGACATGCGCCGGACAACACTCTCCAGAACAACGATGGAGTTTGTGACCAGAATGCCCACTGAAAGGCCAATGGAAAGGAGTGTTGACGTGTTCAGGCTAAACTGCAGAATGAACATGAAAAGGAGACTGATAATGATTGTCACCGGCATGGTTACTGCCACAACCAGGGTCGTACGAAAGCTGTGGAGAAAAAGAAACAATACAACCGCTGTCAGCAGAACCCCTTGTGCAATGTTGATGGTCGTGGTATCCGCAGAGGCCTGAATGAACGCCCCGTCGTCTGCGACCCAAACCAGTTCCATCCCTCCCGGCAACAGAGCCTCGATATCTTCCATTGCCCGGCGAACAAGATCCACCACGCGTACGGCATTGGCATCAGCCTTTTTGACAATCCTGATTCCAATACAGGCTCTGCCGTCGACAAATGCGGCCTGGCGCAGTTCTTCCGTTGCCATCTTTACGGTCCCGATATCCTTTAGATAACAGCGCGAGCCGTTTTCGTTTGAAACCTCCAGGTTCCCAATGTCGACGACTTCTTTGAACTCCGCATCGAATTTGACGGAATACTCTGTTCCCGATTGCCGTATGCGGCCCGATGGAATTGTCCGGATGCCCTCCTCTATGGCCTTGACCACCGCCATGCTCGTAAGTCCACGGGCTGCAAGTTTGTTTCTATCCAATAAGACGTTGACCTCCCTTTCAGCGCCGCCGACCAATTGGACATCGGCAACGCCTTGAAGCACCGACAGGCGGTCGCGAAGCGTGTTGTCGGCATAATCATACAACGCATCAAGAGCCAGTTCGCCCGTTAAGGCCAGGGTAATTATGGGTATGGCATTTATGTCAAATTTGAGCACCTTGGGCTTTTCCGCATCCTCGGGCAATTCGTTGACGATTACATCTACTTTTTCCCGCACATCATTGGCGGCTTCGTCTATGTCGATTTCAAGTTGGAACTCAAGGAGTGTTTGGCAGACATTTTCCATGCACGAAGACGTGACGTGCTTGAGCCCGTCAATGGAAATTATCGCGTCTTCGATCCGTTTGGCGATATCCGTTTCGATTTCAGCAGGGGTGGCACCCGGGTAGACGGTGACGACGGTAATATAGGGCGTATCCATTTTGGGAAGAAACTCAAGGGCCATTTTTCTGTAGGAGTTCAGCCCCAAAAGCATCAAGGCAATTAAAAGGCAGGCCACGGCCACAGGCCGCTTTACGGAGATTCTTGCAAGAAACATCAGAAGACACCCTTCTGGACGGTGACCCGGGTCCCTTCTTCTAGGAGGAACTGTCCCATGGTCACCACAGTCGCTTTTTCCCGAAGGCTTTCTCCTTTAAGCTCAATCCATCCGTCGCTCTCAAAGCCGGTCTCGACCTCGACCATTCGCGCGACATCTTTTTCAACCAAAAAGACGACGGTGCGCCCGCCTCTCTGTTGAAGAGAAACCGTCGGCACTCCCAGGCCTTGCCGTTGTGCGAGCAACACTTCAATCTCGGCCATGGCACCGGGAACGACACCTTCAGGTGGGGCTTCTACCACACACTTGATTTCAAAGGTACGAAGCTTTTGATGGATCGTGGGACTCTTGTATGAAATGACCTGTTCATCCAATTCAATGCCATAGACCCGAATGCGCATGGGGGTCTCATCCTGGCGAATGAGCGGATAATATTCGGCCGGCAGAAAAGCAGAAACTTCAATGACTGAAGGGTCCACAATTTTCAAAAGAGGTTTTTTCTTGTCTCCCATTTCCCCGGGTTCCTGGAATCTTTGACTGATTTTTCCGCTGATGGGGGCATAGACCAGCGCATCCCGAAAATCCTTTTTAGCCATCTCCAGTGCGGCCTCAGCCTGCCGTTTTTGTTCTTTTGCAAGATTTATCAGGGTTTGTGCGTGCTTGTGTGACGCAACGGCCTGTTTGTGGCGCGATTCAACACGTTCAAACTCGTCACTGCTTATGGTGCTGTCTTTTAACAGTTTTTTTGAGCGCTCGTAATCAATATCCGCCTTGTAAAGGTCAGCTTCCACACGTTCCAGATTGGCGTTCTTTTCATTGAGGGCGCAATCAGCAACGGCCAGAGCCTGTCTTCTGACCTCAGCCGCCTTCTCGAGTTTCAATGAGTCTATTTTAAATAGTTTTGTCTTTCCGGCAACAACGTCGTCTCCTTCGTCCACGAAGATTGATTCTATGGTGGCGTCCACCCGTGCATGCACCAGGGCGATGTTCCGGGCTTCAAGATTGCCCTGAACCACAAGTCGCTCCTCGAAATTACGGATTGATACCGGCGTTATTACAACCGGGACCCGGTGTGCTTTGTCTGTAACAGTCTCTTCAGAGTGAACTGTTTTTATTGGAGATTGGGGGTTCAAATGGGCATAGACCCAATACCCGCACGCAAACACAATCGTGAGAACTGCTAAGATTGCATGAACTTTTACTTTTCTTCTCATATGGAAATACATCCTTGTTGTCTTAATTTAACGATATTGGGTTGTTTAGGGCTCGCGCAAAAATAACTTCACATTTTGGCATCTCATCTTCAGGCCATTTTTGGCAGATTTTGAAGAGCAAAAATCTTGAAATAGTCCACTATTACTGCGTCTTTTGC
>JAFDJF010000791.1 GCA_019307645.1 Deltaproteobacteria bacterium | reverse complement strand
TCCACCCCTTCCTGGGAAACCAGCGGCGTTGAAAGAATCACCAAATCGGCGGGCAAATCCATTTCTCGTCCAAACAGAGGATGATACACATGGACCTTACCATCTTCTACCTGTGGCGGATTTTCCGGGTCGTATTTAATGTATCGGACCCCTTTTGCCTTCGAATCCCTGAACATTTCCTCATTTTCAACGCCATACATCTGCATATCCCGGTAAAGGATGGAAACCCTAGCGTCCGGGTTTTGCTCTTTTATGAGCATGGCGTTTTTGACAGCCGTCTGACAACAGATCCTCGAGCAGTAAGGCCTTTCTTCATCACGGCCTCCTGCACATTGAATCATCACAACGTTTTTGATCGACTTGTCCAGGCCCGTTTTAAGAAGCGCTTCAGCTTCAAGCTGGGTAATCACCTTTTTTCCGTCATGGTTATAAAGACCCTCGGAGACAAATACCCGAGCGCCCGTTGCAACGATAATTACACCGATGTCTATTTTCTTTACGCCTGACGCCGTCTCAATGGCCACCTTGTATTTACCGATAAAACCCTGTACATCGGTGACCTTGGCCTTGGCAAAGATGGTTATTTTGGGATGGTTTGTAACAGCCAGCATTTTTTCTTCTGCGAAGGCGGCAGCGTCTGTCATTGTCGGTCCCAGCTTGTTCAACCGGTTGAGCATTCCGCCAAGCTTTTCTTCCTTTTCAACCAGTACCACTTCATACCCCCGATTGGCGAGCGCCAGTGAACTGGTCATTCCGGCTATTCCACCCCCTATCACCAGTGCCCTGGACTCAACCTCGGACATAATGGGTTCCTGAGGTTCCAGAAGTGCGGCCTTGGCAACACCCATACGGATCAGATCTTTGGCCTTGGTCGTGGCGTCTTCTTTTTCCTGCATGTGTACCCAGGAACACTGATCTCGAATATTGACCATTTCAAATAGATAGGGGTTCAGTCCTGCCTCAGCGCAGGAACTCCGGAAAAGGGGTTCGTGGGTCCTCGGTGTGCAGGATGCCACGATGACGCGATTGAGGTTTTGTTCTGTTATCGCCTTTTTAATCTCATTAATACCTCCCTCTGAGCAGGTATAAAGATTTCTTTTGACGAAAGTCACGTGGGGCAGGGTTTCAGAATAGGTCCCAAGCTCTTCCATATCCAGGTATCCGGCTATATTTGATCCGCAATGGCAGACAAATACTCCGATTCTGATTTCTTCTTCCTTAGGCAACGGCTTCCTCCTTTTTCAAATCCGCTTGAAAGGCGATCTCAGCGGCGCGTTCAGCAGCGCTGGATGCCTGGGCTACAGATTCAGGGACATCCATGGGTGATTCGGCACAACCGCAAACAAAAATTCCAGGCCTTGTGCTGTCAACCGGAGAGAGAGGACTCGTCTTTATAAAGTTATACGGGTCAAGGTCTATACCGAGAATATTTGAGAGCTCAAGGATACCTTTTGTGGGCGCACACGCAGTGGCCAGGATCACCAGGTCAAACGCTTCACTCTTGACCTTTCTTTCCTTCGTGTCTTCATAGGTCACTACAGGGTCGCTGCCAGGGCCTTCTGTGATCTCTGCCACACGCCCTCGCACGTAGGTGATGTTTGAATGATTTCCGCCGCGGACTTTGTATTCCTCAAAGCCTTTCCCAACCGCTCGGATGTCCATTCCAAAAATTGTGGAGGTCGTCTCGGTCTATGCATGCAACAGTAACCTGAACAGAAAGGAAAAAATCGAAAGTCTCTAGATCCCACGCACTGGACAAACGCAAGCTTTTTGGCAACGGAAAATCCTTCCGCCTTCTTTTTAAGGGCCTCAAGGGGCTCAGTGATTTCCAGGTGTGCGGCATACTTTTCTGCCCATTTGACACGGTCTTCATCGCCCTTGTACTCCCCTTTCTGATACTTCGCATAAAAATCAGCAGAGGTTTCGCTGTATTTGTCCTCAAATTTTTGTATCATTTTCTGGGATTTTTTGGCCTTTTTTACAAGCGCTTCAACTTCTGCTTCAATTGCGCGATCAGACGGGCGGTCCAGGTGCCCGTCAGTTGGGCCGCTGGCACTTAAAAGCCTTTCAAATTCAATGGCAGTAACCACGTTGGGGATTTGATCGTACCGGTATTCCGGAATCAGTGACGGATCAAAAACGTCATAACCGGAGCAAACGATGATAGCG
>JAFDJF010000210.1 GCA_019307645.1 Deltaproteobacteria bacterium | reverse complement strand
CTCTCCATTGATAAAATATGGGGGACGAGGCTGCTTGAAACTCCCTGTTGGATCATCAATAAATGCCCCACGAGCCATGAGCTGCTCATGCTGCAAGACCGTTTTGCCATTAAGGACTGGTGCCACAGGAATACGAAGCTGTGATGCACGTTCTACGATTTCCCGGGTCGGATGCGCCGTGGTCCATTCATGGACAAGCTCATTCCACTCATCAAACCGGGCCAGTCTTCCTGCCAACTGCGCGAGTTCCTTGTCTTCTTGTAAATCCGGCCGTTCGATCAACACCAGAAAATCCTGAAATTGCTGATTCGAATTCGTGCAGAATCCCACGTGGCCATCGGCGGAAGGCTCAATGGAGGGCGTCTCGAGTGTTCTCATGAATTCAGTTGAATCCGGGCGGCCCAGGAGGCCATGAAAAAGGTCCATATAGTTTGTTGCAGCGATATTCATGACTTCCAGCAAAGAAAAATCTATGTGTTCTCCCCGCCCGGCACGGCGAGCCCGCCATACCGCGGCCAATGCGCCAACTGCAGCATAGGTTCCTCCAATCCACTCGGTTATTCGGCCGCCGGCCTGAAAAGGCTCCTGGCCGGGCAGCCCTCGAACCCCAACGGAACCGCACTCTGCCTGAATGGTGAATTCAGTGGCAGGGCGATTCGCGTAGGGTCCTTCTAAACCAAAGGGAGTGATCGTAAGCAAAGTGAGCCCGGGAAAACGCTCGATGAGTTGGCGTCTGTCGATTGCATTTGGCGCAAACCCCTCTACCAAAAGGTCGGCTCCGGCAACAAGATCAAGGATTTCCGCATCGTCCAATGTTCCAAGAACGGCACGTTTCGATGCATTAAGGAAGCAAAACAGCGCGCCGTCTTCACCCTGCAAATCTGCTCCGGTCGCCGACCATCGTCGCATGGGGTCGCCTTCCGAGGGTTCGACTTTTATCACATCAGCCCCTGCATCGGCAAACAGCTTTGTGCAGTAAGGCCCGGCTATTTCTGTTGAAAAATCAATGATTCTCAAATCGCGAAGACCATACATATCAAGCGCTCCCAATATTCCGTTTAAACTCGATTGAATCCCTTAACCGGCTAAAATATCAGTGACATTTTTTAACCAATCGCCGTCACTTGCACTATTATTTCTGCAAAGAGTATTATTTTTAAAAAATTAAAGCCAGCAGAACACCACTTCCTCTGTTAACTTCAGTCTATTTAATATATAATCCACAAGAAAGCTTCAAGTTTTCTCTGTGATGGGTTTTCCCATCGAGAAGGACTTACACCCTATAAAGGGCGGATATGCGTTTTTTTGTAAGAAGAGGAGAATCATATGGATGAGCCTAACTCCCGAATGGAAAAGGATATCAGGGAAATCATCATGCGCCTCGCGCGGGGCACTGACCGCCGCGACAAGGACCTGATGCGGTCCTGCTATCATCCGGACGCCACCGATGACCACGGTGCATTTCGCGGCAGCGGTGACGAATTTGCGGATTGGGTCGTTGAAACACTACAACCGATGAAGACGCAGCATTTCCTGGGACAAATTCGCATTGAGGTGGACGGTGACGTGGCCTATGCCGAATCGTACTGTGAGGCGCACCACGTTTTCGAGTCCGGTCCCGAGATGATGCCGCCGGAAAGCATGCAATCCGGCACAATGGACTGGACCATGTGCCTCCGCTATCTCGATCGCTTTGAGAAGCGTGCCAATGGCCCGTGGCTAATCGCAAATCGTCTCTGCGTGTGGGACTTTGAATATATGGTCCCTGCATCGCACAAGTGGGATCTGGGCGAGTCTTTCAAGCGGGGGAGGACCGATCTGCAGGACCCGAGCTATCGCTGACAGCGATAGGCAAGATGGGGGTTCTAAGAGGAGCAAGGTCCTCTGGGTTCACTGGCACAGTCACATTCGAATCATCCAATCAGTAAGGAGGTTACACCATGAAGATCGTGAACTTTTTAGCAGAGGTGGACCCGTCTAAATGCAAAGGCGACAAACTCTGTGAAGCCATATGTCCCACCGGGTCAATCCGGGTGTTCGAAAAAAAAGCCCAGGTGGAAGATGGCAAATGCGTCGCTTGCACGCGATGTGTTGATCGGTGCCCGGAAGATGCCATCACATTGGTTCGCCGTAGCGAACCCATGGTAGTGGGAACGTCTTCGGCGGACATTGATGGAGCCGAGATCAGGGAACTCTGCCTGAAGGCCCATCGGAAGCCCGATGAACTCATTTGTATCTGCACCGGCACCTATGCCGAAGAAATCGCTGCTTCAATCATCAAAGGGGCACGGTCGGTTCGGGAAATTGCCTTGACAACAGGAGCGCTTACCGGGTGTCAGGAGTTCTGCGTTCCGGTCGTACAAAGAATGCTCAAAGCATATGGGGTTGACATCGCTGAATCCGGAACGCCGCTGACATATGATCAGTCGTTCTCTCTCTGGGACATTCCGGAAGCGGTGCATAAGAAATATCCCGAATACTATTTCAAGGAAGATAGGGAGCTGGCGACCAAGCTGCGCAAGGGATAGCGCAACGGATCAACCTTTCAAATTGGGAGGTCTATTATGTTGAAGGAAGCGGTTCAACCGCCATCATTTCTTAAATCGGTATACGGACCCGAACCTCGGGAAAAGCGGGCAGCCGGTCTTCCGGGGATGGTTTCCCTGGGTGTCAGGGACCTGTTCCCGAGTATCATCCCGGAGGTCTACGGATACGGCGATGACATTTCAATCATTCGAAAGGCTGCGGAAGAGGCCCTGGCAGGTGTCGATATGGGCATGATCAGGGCAGGGGATACGGTGAATGTGGCCTCCTGCGAACATGGCTTCTCCATTATGGGGGGTGAGCCCTATGCTGAGATGCTCAGAACCATCCGGGACGTGGTTCAAGAAAGGACCGGTTGTGAGAACATTCGTTTGAGAGTCGGCGCCTGGGACGGGTTCCGGGAAGCAGAAGAGGTCATCGAGCATTTTGGTCTTCGCCATTACTTCGGAAAGGGAAAGGTGGCCGGGTTCGGGCCATGGGACAAGGGCGTTCCCATCGATACGGAGGTGGGGACCTTCTATGGCATCAAAAAAGTTTACAACGCCGACTGGTTTGTCCATGCCTACTACGATGATGCCAGGGAGATCTATCTGCACCGTTATCTTGGTCGACTCCTCAAAGCCTTTGTGATGGCATTTGCAAGGCTTGAGACGAGGGGTTTGTACCACAATTTTCCCACCCGCAGTGGAAACTTTCTGCCAAAGGCCATTTTTGACTCCCCGTTCGTTCAGCAAAAATACACCTTCACCTGTCTGTTGAGATCGTCACCGGCAGGAATCACCGGGATAGACGCTGACAACGATATCTACAAGATAGACCGAAGGATAACGGTGGATCACCTCAGGGACTACGGCAAGATGCAGGAACTCTTTACTGAAATAGACGAGTGTGTTGCCGTGGTAGACGGTGGCAGATGGATATACTACGTGCCTACAGGGGGCCTGTGCTTCTGTGAGTTGCTCTATGCAAAACGTGACCACTTTGATTTATCCAACCCCATAACCACGGCCGGATGGGACCTCCCCGACCCGGATATGGCAGGGGTGATAAACCCGGCTGTCAAGGCATTAGTGGTCAACCAGGCCTGGCGTGGCATCCCTGCTGCCGGGATTGCCATGTTGCTGCCCACAATATTGGTGGGTCAGGATATGGGAGATTTACTTGCCAGGGATGCGGCAAACCCGGGGATCATGGATCTGGTGGTGACAGCCGAGACGCTCGATGCAGCCATGTTGTTTGCCCAGAGACTGGCTCAGACGGACAAAGTTATTGTGTTTGACGGCAGTTTCGGACACATCAACCTCAGCCCTTCCCTGGGACAACGCCTCATTGACAAGGCTCCTGAAATCAGTCGAAAGGTGGAGGAGCTGGTACCCATATGGCTCAAACAGCGGGGCATCGATCCGGAAACCACCTAAATTTGAGTGTTGATGATAAACATCAATGATAGGTAAAGGAAACTATGAGAGATATTCGAGACGAGATTCTGCGAACTGTGGAAGGAAACCATATCGTCGCTGCCATCATTGCTGACGATGATGGCATGGTGGTGGAGACCACTTCGGTTACCGATGAAGCCCGAAAGCTGGGGCTGAATATGATTTTTATTCTCGATGAAGGCTCGCCGGTTAAACTGGGGGACGAGATAGTGAGGTTCAGCGGGACGCCAAAGCAGGTGGTGGTGGCTGAAGAGGTCCTTATCGGGCTCATGGCAAAGCCGTCGGGCATTAGCACTGCCGCCCGGCGGTTTGTCGAAAAGGCTGGGGACAAGCCCAAGATCGTGAGCGGCGCGTGGAAGAAAATGCCGTCCTCGCAGAAAGAAGCCATTCGAAGGGCCGTGGTCACGGGTGGGGCTTTTTTCAGGATGAGCCGTAATGCGTTTGTGTATCTGGACAAGAACTACATCAAGATGCTCGGAGGAATTAAGAAGAGTCTTGAGGCAGTGGCACACCTCAGCGGCCATGAGAAAGTGGCACAGCTGAAGGGCAGGCATGCAGACATTGTATCAGAGGCAAGAGAGGCCTTACAGTATAATGCCGATATCCTTCACGTGGACACAGGGCAACCCGATGATGTCAAAATGGTCGTCGACGAACTGATTCGCCTGGGGATGCGCGAAAAAGTGAAGATCGCATTTAGCGGGGGCGTCAGGCTGGAGGATATGGACATGCTCAAAACCCTGGACATCGACATCCTGGATATCGGGCGGCAAATCGTGGATGCCCCTTTGCTGGATATGCGGATGGAAGTGATCGATAAATGAAGTATTCTCCGGAGGTATAATTTAGCTTTGGTTGACTACCATCTTTATAACAAAACGGAACTCAGGATTAAACATCTGCCCCTGTCCAACGCGAACCTGACTGCGGTCGCAGCGGTTGTAGCCGATACCCTGAGACTGGACCGGAATAGAGTCCTGGTCGTGGATGTTCGGGAAGATACTGTCACCCTGGATATTCTTCAGGAAAGCATCGATCCGACAAACGTCGTGGGAAAACGAGATGAGCTGCTCCGGCGATTGTCAGCTCTGCCCGGTATTGGCGTGACGGCCGAGACATCGATTTCTTCAGACGGCATGCTGGGCTGGATTGATCTGCATGAACAGACGCATGCCATGGAGGCACTGAAGCGGTCGGAGGAGATGGCCGAGGAAGTCAGGCAGAGACTGTCCAGAAGGGCCATCATCTTTCCCACAGGATCTGAGGTTTTAAAGGGCCAGATCGAGGATACCAATACCCCAACCATTACCCGAAGACTTGAAGCCAATGGATACTCGGTCACCCAGGGACCTACCCTGGCTGATGACCGGCTCTTGATTGCGGGCAAGTTGAGACAGGCCATCTTTGATGATGGCTACCGCCTGGTGATCACCACGGGCGGAGTAGGAGCGGAAGACAAGGACTTTACGGTTGAGGCAGTATTGGAGTTGGATCCGGATGCTTCGACACCGTACATCTCCAAATACAAAGTAGGGACCGGGAGGCACCATAAAGACGGTGTCCGGATCGCTGTCGGTCAGATCGATGATGCGATCGTGGTGGCACTGCCGGGTCCGAACGACGAGGTAAGAGCCAGTCTGGATATACTCATCAGAGGTGTCAAGTCCGGGCTCGGCAAAAATGAGTTGGCAGAAGGGATTGCCGAAAATCTAAGGGCCATACTGCGAGAGAAAATGACGGGTTGGAACCACGGGGCTTAATATTTATCAAAGTGAGAATAACTGCATAGGAGATAAGAATGAGAAGAATCGTGCTGGGAAGGACAGGGCTTGAAGTATGTCAACTGGGTTTCGGCGGTATCCCCATTCAGAAAGTGGATGAAGAAAAGGCCGTGGAAACCGTATTGCATGCCGTTGAAAAAGGTGTTGATTTTATCGATACATCCAGGGTTTACACAACAAGCGAAACCCGGATCGGAAAAGCACTGAAACAGACCGATAAGAAGGTTGTCCTTGCGACCAAATCCTATGAAAAGACTTCTGACAATATCCGGAAGGACGTGGAGAAAAGTCTAAAGGAACTTCAAACCGAATACATTGACCTGTATCAATGCCATTATGTCATTGATGAAAATGATTATGAGGGGGTCATCTCTGCGGGGGGCGCATTGGAGGGTTTATTAAAGGCAAAAGAGGAAGGTCTGATCGGTCATGTCGGGCTTACAAGTCACAGTCTGGATTTGCTGGAACGGGTTATTGAAGAAGGGTTTTTCGAGACAATTATGACCTGTTTCAGCTTTCTTGAGCCCGCTGCCCTGGATAGGGTTATTCTCAGAGCCATTGAACGAAACATCGGGGTGATTGCCATGAAACCCTTTTCAGGAGGGGTTATCGAGAATCCGAAGCTCGCCTTGAAGTATGTATTGTCTCAACCTGATGTCCTGATCATCCCGGGTGTAGAAGACAAGGGTCTTTTTGACGAAAACTGGCAGATCTTACAGGGAAGCTATGACCTGACCCCGGATGAAACACAGCAGATTAAGGAAATCCGCAAGCAGTTTGACAAGAGTTTTTGCCGGCGTTGCGACTATTGTCAGCCCTGTGACGAAGGGATATACATTCAGATTGTTTTAGCGTTGCCGTCCCTGGTTAAAAAAGAGGGATCGTCAATTCTTGAAAATTTTTTAATACAGGACACCATCAATAAAGCCAGGAATTGCACTGAATGTGGGGAGTGTGTGAGCCGGTGTCCCTATGATCTCCCTGTCCCGGATTTGATCAAAGAGACGCTTCAGTGGGTAGATGAGCAAACCGGTTAGGGTGTAAAGTAGACTTGCCCCCTAAGGGCTCGCGCAAAAATAAATTCACATTTTGACATCTCATCTTCAGGTCACTCTTGACATATTATGAAAAGCAAAAACCTTAAAATAGTCCACTATTCCTGCGCCTTTTAC
>JAFDJF010000209.1 GCA_019307645.1 Deltaproteobacteria bacterium | reverse complement strand
AACCCTGATTTTTCCTTTCCAGCCTCTTTCGTTTACGGCATCCTTTAACTTCGATCTTATGAGTTCGCTATTGTTGTCTGCACATGATTTTCGCTCGCCGCCGCGATCGTTAGTGCAGACGAAAACATGAGCTTTGTAAGGTGATACGTTTTCTTTGGCCATGGTTTTTCCTCCTTAAAGTAATTTCAATTTAAAATTAACCATCCCTATATTGTCAAACAGCAAGCCCCGGAATAAAAAGCACTGGTGACATTGCCAAAATGGCAGATCAAGACATTTCACGGATCCTGTTCAAAGAAGACCCTGCCTTGAACCATTCAATCTGCTCTTCTGTAAGCGTATGAACAAGAATGATTTCAGATACACTATTGCCATTCTTTTTTATAACTGCTTTCACCGGTTTCCCAGGGTTGAGTGCTGAGAGACCGGTAATGCTTATCCTGTCGTATTCCTCAATTTTGTCATAATCTGAAGGGTCTAAAAATGTTAAAGGTAAAATCCCCTGCTTCTTGAGATTCGCCTCATGTATCCTGGCAAATGACCTGGCAACCACCGCCTTTGCACCCATGAATCGTGGGCTCATGGCTGCATGTTCGCGGCTTGAGCCTTCTCCGTAATTTTCGTCACCGATAATCACAAAACCGCCGGTATTTTCTCTGTAAAAAAAAGCAAGATCAGAAAACCTTACTTCATTCTCTCCTGTCACAACATTTGTGCCTTTGCCTGTTTTCCCGCTAAACGCATTCACTGCCCCTTCCAGCAAGTTCCTGGATATATTTGTCAGGTGCCCTCTAAACCTGAGCCAACTACCACCGGGCGAAATATGATCCGTCGTTGTTTTCCCTGTTGTCTTGACTAAAACAGGCAGATCGACAAAATCTTTTCCGTCCCATTTATCAAATGGCTTGAGCAATTCAAGCCTCTCAGAATGTGGATCTATCTTAACTTCTGCGTTACTTCCATCTACACCGTGTGGAACGAAAGCGCCTTCTGCCTTTGCAAGGCCTTCTTTCGGAAGAGCAGGGGGGGTCGGCGGGTCAAGTCTGAACTCAATACCGTCGGCACCGGTAAGTGGATCCGTATCCGGGTTGAATCCTGCTTCCCCTGAAAGTGAAATGGCGACAGCCATGACAGGCGAGGTCAAGAAGGCCCTGGTTTCCGGATTTTCATCATTCCTGCCTTTAAAATTCCTGTTAAACGTCGTAAAAAGACAGTTAGAAACGCCTTTCTTGATATCCTTTCGGTCCCACTGTCCAATACAGGGACCGCAGGAAGCTGAAAGAATTGTTGCATCTGCACTTTCCAGTTTACCAAGAATCCCATCCCGTTTGATGGTTTCAAAAATCCGCGTCGAACCGGGAGAGAACATGAGCGGGGCTTTTGGTTTCAGACCATGCTTTTCAGCCTGTTCAAGTACCTGAGCCGCTGCATAAAGATCCGAATAAGAGGAATTTGTGCAGGAACCTAAAAGAACCACAGCAACATCCTCGGGCCAGTTTTCAGACTCAATGAGTGATCTGAAATCCTTTACCTTTGTCACCCTGTCAGGGCTGAAAGGACCTGCATGAGCGGGTTTTATTTCTTCAAGATCAATTTCAATGATCTCATCAAATATTTTTTCCGGATTTTTTATGCAATCTTCATCCTGGGTCAGTATGTCAGAAATGGATGCAACAGTCTCAGCATCTTCATTGCGGCCAACATTTCTCAGATATGCACCCATCGACTTATCATAAACGAAAACAGAAGTTGTAGCCCCCAGCTCAGCTCCCATATTTGTGATCGTTGCCTTCTGAGTTGCAGAAAGAGATTCAGCTCCCGGACCGAAATATTCTATGATCTTTCCTGTTCCGCCTTTGACAGTCAGCCTCCTGAGCATTTCAAAAATTACATCTTTTGCCGAAGCCCATCCTGTGAGTCGTCCACTTAACCTTACGCCAATCAGGTATGGATTCGTGACTTCCCAGTGAAGACCTGCCATGGCTTCGGCGGCATCTGCCCCTCCGACCCCGATGGCAACTGTGCCAAGCCCGCCGGCATTTGGAGTATGAGAGTCAGTGCCGATCATCAATGTTCCGGGCATGGCATAGTTCTCAAAAATCACCTGGTGCATCATGCCCGTACCCGGTCCCCAGAACTCTAAGCCGTATTTTTCTGCAGAAGAAGAGAGGAAGTCATAGACTTCTCTGTTTGTAATAAGGGCTTCCCTGAGATCTGCCTCAGAGCCTTCATTAGCCCTTAGAAGGTGGTCACAATGGATTGTTGCAGGTACCTGTGTTTTTTTACGTCCTGTTTGCATAAACTGTAACATTGCCATCTGGGCAGTGGCATCCTGCATCAATACCCTGTCAGGATAAAGCGTTATCTGATCCTTTCCCCGGATTAGACGTTTTTCTGTTGAGTTTTTTGATTCATGTAAGAACAGGATTTTTTCAGCGTATGAAAGTCCTCTACCCAGTGTTTTTCTTTTTTTCGATAAAATATCCAGCGCTTCATCCTTGTTAAAAGGATATCCCATTCGTTTTATCTCCCAAGTAGACGTCTTTGGCAAAAAGCTAAGGGCTCGCGCAAAAATAACTTCACATTTTGCGCGAACCCTAAACTGCTGCAGACTTTCTAAGTTCCTATCCTCTTTCTGATTGACTCACCAAACTCAGAACATTTTACCTCGCTGGCATCATCCATTTGGCGGGCCAGGTCATAAGTCACAATTCCCTCTTCTAATGTCCCGATAAGCGATGTTATAATAAGCTCTGCAGCCTTGGCCCACCCCATAAACTTGAACATTTCCACCCCTGAAAGGATAAGTGAGCTGGGATTGACTTTATCCAAACCCGCATATTTCGGGGCTGAACCATGTATCGCCTCAAAAAGTGCGCACCTGTCGCCGATATTTGCTCCGGGGGCCATACCCAGACCACCCACCTGGGCAACGGCCGCATCAGAGATATAGTCGCCATCCAGGTTCGGCGTAACGATCACATCATACTCTTCAGGCCGGAGAAGGAGCTGCTGAAACATGGCATCAGCAATGCGGTCCTTAATTACAACGTGTCCTTCGGGCCTCACACCACCAAATTTTTCATCCAGTTCCTGCTCTGTCAAAGTTTTGTCGGGGAAGAGATCTTTTGCCACTTTGTAACCCCAATCACGAAAAGCGCCCTCAGTGTATTTCATAATATTACCCTTATGCATGAGGGTAATGCTTTCCCTGTCATTTTTTATTGCATATCGAATGGCCATGGACACCAAACGCGAAGTGTTGAATTCACTCATGGGCTTTAACCCGATCGCGCTTTCCATAGAAATGGGGCTGCCGCCGGTTGTTCTGTATTTGCTGTTAACGAGCTCAATTATCTCCCTTGCCTGGTCCGATTCCGCCGGCCACTCCAGACCTGCATACACGTCCTCGGTGTTTTCACGGAAAATGACCACATCCACTCTCTCAGGGTGGCGCATAGGCGAAGGTACTCCCGGGATAAAACGGACCGGCCTAACGCATGCATAAAGGTCGAGGGTCTGACGTAGGGACACATTGAGCGACCGGTAACCTCCTCCGACAGGTGTCGTCAATGGCCCCTTGATAGCCACACCATAATTGGATATATGCTCGAGAGTTTCCGCGGGCAACGGGTTATCGGCTCCGTAAGCCTGCTGGGCCTTCTCTCCGGCTAAGATCTCCATCCAGACAATTTGTTTTTTCCCTCCATAGGCCTTTTTAACGGCCGCATCAAATACAGGCCTGGCTGCTGCCCAGATATCAGGCCCGGTTCCATCTCCAATTATATGCGGAATAATCGGATGATCGGGAACCAGAGGCCTTCCTTTCTTATCCCATTCAATTTTTCCGTCAGTCTTTTTAAAGAATTGTTTGCCATTGTGACCCCTCATTTACCTTTATCCTCCCTGGCCTCCAGAGGTTCATAAGTGCAGCCCGACAAACCGCAATATTGCCCCACATATTCGGCCTTTGGCCTGTAGAGAGCCGGTTTTTCCTGAGCTTCGGCGAATTTTTCTTCTATGATATGGGCACACCATCCGGTAATTCTGGACATGGCGAAAACAGGTGTCATAAGGTCCATGGGGATTCCCATGATATGATAAACAGGCGCGCTATAGAAATCCACATTAGGCTGAATATCCTTTTTGCCCCTCTTCCTGAATTCTTCAAGACCATACCTCTCTATCTGCGAAGAAAGATCATGCCATTTTTCCTGACCTGTTTTTTTGCCCAATCTCCCGGCCATATCCTTAAGGAATTTCGCCCTGGGATCCATGGTTTTATAAACTGCATGGCCCATACCCATTATCCTTCCACCACTGTCCAATTCCTGTTTCACCCATGCGGCAATGTCATTTCCAGACTCGAGCTGAAGAAGCATTTTCATCACCCTGGCATTGGCACCGCCATGCAGACTTCCGGAAAGGGCACCGATACCTGCAGTAACGCCCGCATACATGTGCGCTCTTGTGGAAACCACTTCGCGACAGGCAAAAGTTGAAGCATTGAATGTATGATCTGCATGGAGGGTAAGGCATGTGTCCAGATCTTTGGCGATTTCTTTATCAGGTTTTTCTCCATGGAGTAACCACAGAAAATTTTCCGCGTGATTAAGGGCATCATCTGAAGGCAACGGTTCCGAACCTTTCCTGATCCTGTGCCATGCAGCCACCAATACGGGAATACGTGCCATGAGTTTAATGGCCATTCTGACATGTGCTTCTCTGGACTCTTCTTTGAGGTCCGGATCGGACATGGCAAGGAGAGGGACACAGGCTTGAAGAACATCCATTGGTTCTGCGTTTTTTGGGCAGTTCTTCAAGATTTCCAAAATGTGCTCAGGAATCTCCCTTGCTTTTTTTACTTCATTCTCAAACGCGTCAAGTTCATTTTTATTAGGAAGGTCTCCATTTAAAATAAGAAATGCAACCTCCATAAAGGAGGCGTTTTCGGCCAGCTGTTCAATCCGGTACCCCCGGTAGAGCAGGATCCCGTTCTCACCGTCTATAAAGCTGATTTTTGTGTCAGCAACCGTCACACCACGAAGGCCAACGTTTTTCACGTGAACTGTTTCTGCCATTTCACCCCCAACATAGGACAAAACCATTCATTTCTTTCGAAACCAGATGCTTCGAATACCTTTTATTTTAAAGCCGCCTACACATCCATAGGCTGTTTAATGATACAGGCCAGGGCTATAATTCGGGACTGCTTAAACACCGGAATGCTCTAGTTCATGCAGGGCTTCAAAAGCAACCTGAACACAAGTCGGGCACCTCGAATTACCTATGTCATCGATAAAGGCATAGCTCCAGTTGCTCATGTTCCGGCGCAGTTCTTCCTCTGAATTGTAGGGTCCCAAATGACTCCCGCATGACCCGCAAACACAAGACCACTTGTTATTTTCCCAATCGATCTTAACTCCCATCTTAATCTCCATGTAACTACTTAGGGCTCGCGCAAAAACAACTTCACATTTTGGCATCTCATCTTCAGGCCATTTTTGGCAGATTTTGAAGAGCAAAAATCTTGAAATAGTCCACTATTACTGCGTCTTTTGCTCTTAAATATCTACCAAACC
>JAFDJF010000790.1 GCA_019307645.1 Deltaproteobacteria bacterium | reverse complement strand
AGAAATATGTATGGCCGTGCAGGAACGAGTGAAAACCGTAGGCGTTTTTGTCAACGAAACATTTTCGAGCATCATGCAGCGTGTTGAACGCTGTCGCTTTAATGCCGTCCAGCTACATGGCCAGGAGCCACCTGAACTCGTCAGTCGCCTTCTAGAAGAAAATCTTCATGTGATTAAGGCTCTGTTTATCGACGGCAAACCGTCGCTGCAAGATGTTTCAAGCTATCAAGCTTCGGCTTTTCTGGTGGAATGCAGCCTGGGGAGACTTCCGGGCGGAAATGCCCTCCAGTGGAATTGGGAGCTGGCTAAAAGTTTTGGGGAAAAGCACCCGCTGATCATTGCCGGGGGCCTTACGGCTGAAAATGTTTGCGATGCCGTTGAAGCGAGCGCGCCGCACGCCGTGGATGTAAGCTCCGGTGTGGAGTCTGTTCCGGGCAGAAAGGATCCTGGCAAAGTCGGAGCTTTTATGAGCGCAGTTTCCAGGTGCAGCGTTAAAAAAAACTTGAGAAAGATTTTTTAAACATTTGTTTTGTGGTTTTATCATTCGAGGTAAAAGATGAAAAAAATAATAGAATTGAAAAGAGTGGTGGTAACCGGATTGGGTATGGTTACTTCCCTGGGATTGGATGTGCCAAGCACCTGGAATGCAATGTTGGCAGGTGAATCGGGGATTGATATAATTACTCAATGGGGTGATTTGGATGAATTAAAAGTCACAACTAAATTGCCGGAGGATTTACCATTGATTGCCGGCGAAGTTAAAGGTTTTAACATCAAAGATATCATCAAACAAAGAAAACCAGGTTTTTCTAAAGATGATCTAAAACAAGTTAAATACATGGATCCCTTTACCCAATTTGCCCACGCAGCGGCGTTAGAAGCAATCGCTGATTCTAATGTGCGTTTAGATAAAGGAGAGGTTAATCCTGATCGGGTTGGAGTAATTATTGGATCTGGCTTAGGTGGCCCCCAGACATGGGAAAGTGAATTTAGACGTTTTTTGCATGGTAAAAAAGTATCACCGTTCCTAATTCCTCGTTTGATACCTAATTTGGCCGCCGGTAATATTAGTATTTCTTTTAAAGCTAAAGGCGCGAATGCTTGCCTGGCAACTGCCTGTGCATCCGGTGCTCATGCAATTGGAGAATCTTTCCAGAGAATTCAACTCGGAAAAGAAGACGCCATTGCTTGCGGCGGAACAGAAGCTTCGGTTACACTATTAACAATGGCCGGTTTTCACGCCCTTAAAGCCCTATCACCAGAATACCAAACGCCTCAAACTGCCTCTCGTCCATTTGACATAAACCGTAACGGCTTTGTTATGGCAGAAGGATCAGGCATTTTCATATTAGAAGAACTTGAGCATGCTTTGGGTAGAGGGGCTAACATATATGCAGAAGTCGTTGGTTTTGCCATGACTGGAGATGCCAGTCATATTACTGACCCTGATATTTATGGTGCAATTAGATGTATAAAGTTAGCATTAGAGGATGCAGGGGTTGCGCCGGAAGAAGTTGATTTAATTAATCCTCATGCTACAAGGAGGTCTTTGGAGTTGACAAGGACAAGCCTTTAATTACAGCTAATAAATCTCAGCTTGGACATTCTTTGGGAGCCGTAGGAGGAATTGAAGCAATTTCGTGCGTATTATCTATCTGTAATAATCAAGTTCCGCCAATTTTGAATCTCGAACAAGTCGATGAAGAATGTCAAGGTTTGAATTACGTTCGCGGGCAAGCAAAACAGGCAGAAATTAATGTTGCTCTTTCGAACTCTTTTGGTTTTGGCGGCACTAATGCAACTTTGATTTTTAGAAAATATTCATAGAATCGATTTCAAAACCAATTTTGCGTTTTGGGTTTGCCATTTTTGATTTTGCCAGATTAGCCCGAATTTCTCATCCCGCTTAAATCGGTATTCTTTCCATACTTTTTCATCTCAGGCTTTTGATAAAATCACCTATGACGCCGATACCTGCTTTGTCCACCAACCGAATCGTTTGTGACCCAATGACTGCGATATCGACTTTTCCCACTAAAAATTCGACATCTTTTTTTTCTTTGACCCCGAAACCGAGTGCCAGCGGGAGATTGGTTGCCTTTCGGCATCTCGCAAGATATTTCTCCAATTGTTTGGAAAAATCTGTATCCACACCGGTTACACCTTTTCTTGCCACGCAGTAAATAAAACCCTTTCCAAAGGATGCAAGGTATTTCATACGCTCATCCGGGGTTGTTGGGGAAAAGATAAAGATCGGAGCAAGTCGTTTATTTTGCATGGCCTTAAGAAAGTCCTGCCCCTCTTCTGGGGGGAGATCAGGGACGATAGCTCCATACAGGTCGCTCCGGGCCATTGCGGCTACAAACCGATCAATCCCGTATTTGAAAAGAATGTTATAATAACTCATAAACAGGAAAGGTATATCAAAAGTCTCTGTAACCTTTTGGGCAAAATCGATACACTGCCGCACGGTTGCACCTCCTGCAAGAGACTTCTGATTGGCATGCAGAATTACAGGTCCGTCTGCGATGGGTTCGGAAAAAGGGATTTGCAGCTCCATCAGATCCACACCGGCTTTTACCATTGACTCTATGATCCTGAAAGCATCCTCAAATGTGGGGTATCCGAGAACAATATGGGTCATTAACAAAATTTCTTTTTCTTTCAGCCTGCTCCGCAGATACGATTCAAGCATGATATTCCTCCGCCTTTTCCTTGATAAATTCCTGCCACTTTGGATCAGCAAATGCATCGGCAACTGTAAATATGTCTTTGTCGCCTCTTCCGGACTGATTAATCAGGATTATATCTTTCTTTGACAGGGCTGATGCCTCTTTGAATGCCTGAGCAAAGGCATGGGCTGACTCTAAAGCCGGGATCAGCCCTTCCTTTTGAATCGTGAGAGAGAGTGCATCTACCACCTCCTGATCTGTTGTTGCCTCGAACCGGACACGACCGGCTTCCTTAAGGTGTGACAGGATTGGCGAGACGCCCACATAATCAAGCCCTGCGGCAACACTATGGGTTTCCTTCATCTGGCCGTCGTCATCTTGCAGAAAATATGTCTTATAACCCTGTGCCACTCCCACGCTTGCATCTTCGGAAGAGAGTCGTGCTGCGTGATGACCTGTCGCCAGCCCTTTACCCGCAGCCTCCACACCCACAAGCTCCACCGGATCCTCCAGAAAAGCTTTGAATACTCCCAACGCATTGGAGCCTCCTCCCACACAGGCATAAATACGGGATGGGAGACTCCCTTCTATTTTCAGGATTTGCTCGCGCGCCTCTTTTCCGATGATGGATTGGAAAAAAGAGACCATTTCCGGGAAAGGGTGTGGGCCGCATGCCGTACCCAATACATAATGCGTTGTATCCATGTT
>JAFDJF010000208.1 GCA_019307645.1 Deltaproteobacteria bacterium | reverse complement strand
TATAAATGTTCAATCACCCCGTCTTTTTTTAATTTTTTTGCAAGCTTCTTGATCGGCTCATTCGCTTCAAATTCTGTGATAACACCCATTCGGACCAAGTCTGGTATTTTCACTTCAACCGGCATGGTACAGCAATTTGCTCTGCATTTTGAGCAGAGCCACTGTTTATGTTTTGTCCAGGTTGAAATCTCATCGACATCCCCCCGCCTATTATTATTTCCCATTTAATTAACCGCACCATGATATTTCATCATGCCCAACATTTATTATTCAAGAAATTTTGTCTTTTTTGACCATAAAGTTCATTTTCCGATAATATATAAAGAATACACAATTTCTCAACAAATTAAAATGAAATTAAAAAACAGATTGTTACACCCACCCTCATTTTAGCAGGAAACTAGAAATAGCTAAAAAGGCTCTTTTTGGATATTTCTCATCAGTTTAGTTATTATTGAGTCAAATTTTTCTCCCTGAGCCAAAGAAAATAAACTATGACAGTCAGCAGGAACAGAACGGCAAAAGTCACAGGGAACCATAAAAACGTATCTATGAATGCCGTATTTTCAATTTTCAACGAATTAAGCGCCGACGTTCCCGCCATGCCCTCCTTGTGTGCTTTCAGTACCAGCGCATACCCGATTCCCAGAAAACCGTAAGAAATGTTGTAAAGCAGGCCCTTGAAACTGAGGACGGTTGCCCGGGTTTCCGATGGGGTTTCCCTGTTGATATAATAGCTGACGAAAAACCCTGTAAAATACATGGAACTAAAGGTGATGACGGAGGGTATGATTCCCCACCAGAGACGGAAAAAACACATGGATACAAGCCCTGATATGGTAATCATGGCAGTCAGGTATAGACCGTAAGCCGGGGATTTGTTCTCGGCTAACTTCCGGGCCATTTTCGGGATAATAAACCCCAGCCCGGACACGGCGGCGCCAAGCAGTCCAAACAGGGATTCCGGGATGTCTATAACCCTGTAATACTGGCTGGACAGCGTGACCACAACCCGGACAGTTCCGTCAAAAATCATACCGAAAAGGATTATGGTCAGGACAAAGGGGGTTTTCAGTATCCAGCCCCCCGTTTGAAAGGTGAGATGAAATGCCTCTTTCATGGAATATGTCCGGGTCTTTTTATCCGTCTCAGTACTACCCGGGTCTTTCATTTTAAAGGCTGTCCAGAGTGACAGAAATGCGAGAACCAAGGTAAGGTAAAGCGGGAGCCTCATGGTGTCCTGCTGGGTCAGCCCGGAATCATATCCAAGAAAACCGGTAAAGGTGCGCATCAATTTCGGATCATAGATAGCGGCCCCAATACCCATGGCCAGGATAAAGCCTATGGACTGCCAGCGTGTCAGGATTTCAAGAACCCTGCCCCAGTCACCGGAATTGCCCTTCTCTTTCAGACTGTCGTAGGCAATGGCTTCGTCGGCTCCGCTTGCAGCTGCTTCTCCCAGGCCGCTCAGTACCCGGTTAACGAGAAAAAAAACAAACACAATGTCCGGATTTGAGGCCGGAGCAAAGCTGATTACGCCGATCTCAAGTGTCATGACCGATGCGGCAAATATAAGGAGGCGCCGTCTCCCGATGAGATCGGCAAGTGCCCCTGACGGCACTTCGGTTAATACAATGGTGGCGGCCCACACGGCATTGAGGACGGAAAACTGCGCAATGGACAGGCCAAAATCCAGAAACAATATTGTAAAAACAGGATAATAGAATCGTGAGTTCATAAATACCCTGAACATGATAAAAAGCCGGATATTCGGAATGGAAAAGGGCGATACCCGTATTGATGTTTCATGATCGGTTGCCAAGGGGAGGATCTCCTTTTCCTCTGTTTTCATGTTCCAGGTCGACTATAGCGTATCTATAACTATAAGCATGCCCTGGAGATTTACAAAAAAAAAGTAGACATCGAAAAACCGATTCCTATTGAGATGTGTATGTGTTCTTATAGCCGATCTCAAGGATTTGTGAGATGGAAGAGGTTTAGATTTTTTCCAGCTGTACGTAGCAAGTCCAGATCTTTCTATTACAGATATCTCCAACAATATACAAACTTTCACAGACTCCTGAATTGTTGTGATATCATATTATCAAACGAAATTGTAACTTACATTCCAATTTTACAAACCATTGTGATACATGATTCGGGCTTTTTGGTTAACAATGTTTATTATCCTCCTTGTGCTTTCAAGGCGATACTACTAAGATATTTTTGAAATAAAATCGACCACAACCGCTGCAAATTTTTCCCCACAATCTTCCTGAAGGAAGTGGCCGCCACCTTTAATTGTAGTATGTGGCTGTCCCTTGGCGCCTGGAACACCATTCTGGAAGATCAACTCACCACCCTTGGTTATAGAATCGCTATCGCTAAAGGCAGTCAAAAAAGGCTTTTCAAAGGCTGACAAAACTTCCCAGGCTTTCTGATTTGCAGGAACTGCCGGATCATTTGAATCGATAGGCACAAGAGAGGGGAAAATTCTGGCTCCTTCTTTATAGGTTTCGTTTGGAAACGGTGCATTATATGCCGCGATAATTTCATCCGAAAGGGAAGTAACAGTGGCAAAGTTGATAATCCCGCCAACATCGAATTCCGGAACCTCTTGGGAGAATTTTCTCCAATCCAGGAACGCCTGACTGATCAAGTCAGGGTCCCCTTTGGGCAGGCCGGTATTTGCAGTTACAACCCGGGCAAAACGATCCGGATTGTCAGTTAGTAATCGTAGACCAATTAGCCCTCCCCAGTCCTGGCAAACAAGTGTGATTTCCCTGAGATTCAGCTCCTTCAGCCATGCTTTCATCCAGTCAACATGGCGTTGGTAGGTATAATCAGTTCGATCTGCTGGTTTATCGGAACGTCCGAATCCAATGAGGTCTGGCGCAACAGCTCGATGTCCTGCGTTAACAATGGGTGGAATCATTTTGCGGTACAGATATGACCAAGATGGCTCACCGTGCATGAGCAATACTGGATTTGCATCCTTTGGTCCCTCGTCTACGTAGTGGATCCTCAACGTTTCTTCCTCACCACTCGGTACATCGATATAATTCGGTTTAAATGTATAGCCAGGCAGATTTAAAAATCTATCATCAGGTGTTCGTAGAATTTTCATATTTCATACCCCTTCAATTGAAAATATAAGTAATATTTAGTTGGTGTTGACGAATTGGAAAGCTACATTTATGTATCAAGTTAGAAATTGGATTTCAATATCTTTATGGCCCAAATCGATTCGTTTAGCTGTGATTCAAGTTTATCGATACGTTTTTCAAGTTGATTAACCGTATCAGCAAGTTTAATAACTGCATTCTCGAGAGATACAATATAATCTCTTACAGGTTCCGGTGTTGCTTGCCAGTCTTCATCTGAAAAAGGTCGTTTAAGCTCCATAATTTGGAACTTAGCACATTAAAATTAAAAAATCTAGTTTTATTTTTAACTATTTCAATAAGTTATAAGTTATTAAAATTACAAGGTATTTCGGTGGATTAGAAACTTGTTTCTACCCCCTGAATGAATACATATAAATTAATCAGACTTATCGGTTTGTTTGACATTTCGTGCTGTAACAGTGTATATTGTCCCCCGTTAATTAGCAAAATGTCAAATTGATAGTCTGATCAGTATTTGATGTTTGGTGGCAATAAGGGAGAAAGAATTCCCTATAAGAGCACGGATTGTACATTGAGAACAGCAGATTTTTTCAATACTCAGCCGGTTTTTTCGCTGAATGAAGCGACAAGGGTTCTTGCGCCTGCCGGCGGACGGGCGGGTACCGTGGAACGACTGAAGTATCACCTGAAAGCCAACCGGTTGAAGCTTGTGACAAGGGGGATTTACGCGGTTGTACCGCCGGGTGTATCTGTCGAAAGTTTTCAGCCCGACCTTTTTTTAGTTGCGGCAGCAGTCCGCCCCGACGGTGTTTTTTCATATCACAGTGCGTTGGAACTCCTAGGAGCCGCGCATTCGGTTTGGACACGATGCACTCTTTATGTTGAGAGGCGACGGAGACCGCTACGCTTAAAAAGCACCGATATTCGTTTTCTGGACTACCCCGGTCCCATGCGCACAGTACCCTGCCGAAAGTTGGGTCTCAGAAAGGTTGAATACCGGGGAAAGTTATTTCAAACTACAGGGCCAGAGCGTACACTGGTAGAGGGGTTTCGAAGACCAGGAGAGGTAGGGGGGCTGCAGGAACTGGTCAAGTCAGCCAGCGGTTTTGCAGTGTTGGACCTTGATCTTCTTCAGGAGATCCTTCATTGTTACAAAATAGCCAATCTGTGGGCTGCAACCGGCTGGTTTCTCGAACGCTTCCGGCAACGCTTCTACGTAACTGAAGAAGTTCTATATAAAATGACCCAATTCTGCCCTAGGGCTCCGCAATATTTGGAACGCAATCGTCGAGACGGTGTTCTCTCTGCACGATGGAATCTATTGCTACCGAAAGATCTTGTCAATATGGGAGAACCGGATGAGCGTTAGCCTTGAGTACCTTCAGTTGTGTTCTGCGCAGACCGGCTACGCGATTGGCCCGCTGGAAAAAGTCGTTCGGCTCGGAGAAATTGCAGCCGATATCACACGGCATCCGTTTTTAGGAAAAGTCTTAGCGCTCAAGGGCGGCACAGCTGTCAATCTTTGTTTCAACGAGCCTCGCAGGCTATCAGTGGATCTTGATTTCAATTATATCGGGCATCTCGAACGGGATAAAATGTTGACAGATCGTCCACAGGTGGAAGAGGCTTTGGTGCAACTCGCCGTCCGTAAGGCGTATCGCATTCAGAAATCGTCAGATGCTTTTGCTGGAAGAAAAATTTACCTGATTTACCGATCCGTTACAGGGCAGAATGATCGTATTGAAGTGGACCTGAACTTCCTTTTTCGTATGCCGATCGCTGGTACGACAACACAGAAAATGTGGCAGCCCGGTGAACTAGAGAGGCCAAAGATCCATGTCGTAAGCTTTCAGGAAATTCTCGTAGGCAAATTTTTGGCCTATTTGGATCGCAGCGCAGCCCGGGATGCATGGGATCTGGCGTATCTGCCGACCCAGGCTCAAGAGGTTATGACCTCGGCACGGTTCAGATCATGGTTTATTGCGCTTTCGGCCACTTTGGTTCATCCGTTAATAACCTACACGCGAGCTATCATTGAAAAACGCATCAATGATCGTACCGTTGCAGAACAGCTTGCCCCAATGTTGATTAGACAGCAGGATGCTTCGCTTCAACTAATTGATCTTGTTGAGCGCTCTTGGGCTGTTATCAGTCCCTTCATGAAGTTTAGCGACAATGAAATGAAACACATCACTTCCATTCAACGTGGAGAGCTTTATCCGGAACTGCTTTTTGCTGATGAACCGGAAGAAGGTAAGCGAATGGCCCTACATCCGGCGATTTTGTGGAAGCTGGTTAATGTTCGTGGTCATTTAGCACAGGATGATACACAATCAAAGCCTCTATCTTCTGAAAGCAACCACACATAAGTCATCTGCCCACTTGCAACTATTGACCACGATCTTGGTCTTTTGACACGGATGATATCAAGGGACCCAACGGAGCGACCGCCATACTGGGGATGAAAG
>JAFDJF010000207.1 GCA_019307645.1 Deltaproteobacteria bacterium | reverse complement strand
GACCTTGTGGTTCGGGTGGCCGGGTACAGCGCGTACTGGGTGGATCTTGGCAAGCCCTTGCAGGATGATATTATCAAAAGGACAGAACAGAGCTTTGCATGCTGATAAACCCTTAGTTGCACAAAAAACATGGCAACGTTAGGGTAAAGATTAGCAAAAAAGGCCACACTTCAGGGTGTGGCCTTTTTTTATGAAAACAAATAGGATGTTGACCACTTATATTTTTTTGGAATATTGTATGGCGCAGGTGCAAATCTCGGAACCGGTTCCGGGCAAGGGGTATCTGAGAATCGGATAAACGAAACCAGGAAAAAAGAGGGGGTATGATATGGGTAATTGTTACAAGGCTCAGGAAGCCGGTTACAAATCCGGTGAATACGCGATGGCGAAAAACAAGGCGGCCTGGTTAGATCTTTATGCCGACGATGCGGTTATAATGGATCCCGTTGGGGTGTCTCCGCTCGACCCCACCGGCCTGGGACAACGGGGCAAGGAAGCAATCAGCCAATTCTGGGACATGGTGATTGCCCCCGGTGAAATGGATTTTCGCGTTCAATCGTCTCACCCCGCGGGTGATGAGTGCGCCAATGTGGTTAAACTGATCAACAAGATGCCTGGCGGCATTGAAATCAATGTGCATATGGTGGCTGTGTATACGGCCAATGACGAGGGCAAGCTTACATCCCTTAAGGCATATTGGGAATACGCCAAAGTTCAGGAGGCCATGGAAAAGATAGGTTTGGCAGAATGATCCCATAACCGAAAGTGAGCCATGAGTCAGTTTGATCGTCATATTCCGAGATATAATACAGCCTCTGTAAAATGGGACCTGACTGAAGCTCGGTTCGGCAGGCCGGAATTACTGCCTTTGTGGGTGGCTGATATGGATTTTTCGGCACCGCAAAAGGTGATTGATGCGATAAAGGCGCGTGCGGATCATGGCGTTTTCGGGTATACATTTCCTGATGATGCATATAAAAACGCAGTTATTTCGTGGTTTCTAAATCGTCATCAATGGGAAATTAAACCGCAATGGATCGTCTGGTCGCCGGGGGTGGTTCCGGCCCTGCACCTGTTGGTAGATGCGCTCAGTTCACCGGGAGACGGTGTAATCATTCAGCGTCCGGTCTACTATCCGTTTTTTGCTGCCATAGAACAAACCGGTCGTATTTTGGTGAATAATCCGTTACAGTACGACGGAACTCGATATACGATGGATTTTGCTGATTTGCGAAAAAAAGCAGCTGATCCAAAGGCCACGCTGCTGATTCTCTCCAATCCCCATAATCCTGTCGGGCGGGTGTGGCCCGGTAATGATCTGATCGAATTGGGGGAAGTCTGTATAGAGCATAATATTACGATTATCGCCGACGAGATTCACTGTGACCTCATTCTCCAGGGGCACCATGTTCCGTTTGGAACGCTGGGCAGTAAATTTCTGAAGCAAGCTGCGATCTGCACGGCACCCAGTAAGACCTTCAATCTGGCAGGACTGCATACATCTAATATCATCATCTCCGAAGCTGATAAACGTACTGCATTTGAGAAAGCACTCCGACGTGTCGGTCTATTCGGGCCCAATACACTGGGTGGTGTCGCCTGTCAGGCAGCCTATGAACACGGTGGACCATGGCTTAACAAGCTGCTGGCATATATCAAGGGCAATGTTAGATTTTTAACCGAATACCTGGCAACGCACTTACCGCAGGTACAGGTGCTCCCTGCAGAAGGAACCTATCTGGTGTGGCTGGATTTCCGTGAACTGGAGCCTGATTCTGATAAGCTTGAGCGCCTCATGCTTGATGAGGCGAAGGTTGCATTGGATGAAGGCTATTTTTTCGGCCCTGAAGGCGCCGGATTTGAGCGGATCAACGTGGCATGCCCCCGGTCGATATTGCAGCAGGCGCTTGAGCAGATAGTCAACGCTTTTCAATCTGCGGGCTTGCAGCATAAGAATTCGGAGATGTAGTTAGTGCCCGAACGAAAACTGTCTTTTAATATCTGCGTCAGATAAAAATTTTAATCCTCAAAATACTTCATGTATTCCTGCGGTTAAAATTTTGATCTTCCTTGATCTTGACGAAAAATCCTAGTTTTCGGTCAGACACTAGTTACAATGGACATATCTGTTCTGGCCCGCGAATAACAATCCAATTTTGGAGGAAACCATGGCATTACTGAAAGACAAAGTGGTGATCATTACCGGCGGCGCCAACGGGATGGGGGCCAGCCACGTGCGGCGCTGTGCGGCGGAGGGTGCGCAGGTGGTGTTTGGAGATATTGAGGTGGAGCCTGGCCGGGCACTGGCGGAGGAATTGGGCGACGCCGTTCGATTTGTCGAGCATAACGTCTGCGATGAAAGCGGCTGGGCGACATTGGTATCAACGGCCGGGGACGTGTTTGGCGGCGTCGATGCGCTTGTTAATAACGCTGCTATTCACTGGAACCGTCCGGTAGCCGAAGAAGACGCGGCGTCCATGCGCAAACTATTTGAGGTCAATGTCATCGGCCCAACGCTTGGTCTGCAGGCGGTTTTGCCGGCCATGCGCCAACGTGGCGGTGGTTCGGTGATCAACATCTCTTCGCTTGCAGGCATTCGGGGCATTCCGGGCTATACCGCCTACGGGGGGTCGAAATGGGCATTGCGCGGGCTTACCCAGATCTGGGCTCGGGAGCTGGGCCTGGACAACATCCGCGTTAATTCGATCATGCCCGGCGCCATCGATGAGACAGGCATGTTTCAGGAAGGCGTCGATCCCGAAGTGGACAAGCAGGTAATTGCCGCAATTCCATTGGGCCGGACCGGCAAGCCGGTGGAAGTCAGCAATGTGGTGGTGTTTTTGGTATCGGACCATTCCGCCTACCTGACCGGCACCGAGCAGGTACTCGATGGTGGTCACCGCACATAGTGACGTGTGATTTGGGCACCTAAATAAAGCGCCGGGATAAAGGAGAACAACCATGCCTGATCAACTCATCCAGGAACTGATAGTGAAACAGGAGATTCGTGATGTTCTGTCGCGGTATTGTCGCGGCCTGGATCGTATGGACAAAGAGATGGCCTATTCTGTTTGGCATGATGATGCTACGGCACTGTATTATGATATGTACGAAGGAACCGGGCACGGGTTTATTGACTGGGTCTGGGTGGCCCATGGAGGTATGCAGTGCCACTCACACCAGATAACCAATGTTCTGACCCGGGTGGACGGTGATAAAGCGGTCAGCGAGGCCTATGTGAGCCTGGTGCTTTGGACAATGCCCTCTGACGATGGCAAGCAAATGGAAATCGCCGTTCGCGGCAGATACCTTGATCGCTGGTCTTTGCGGGATAATAAATGGGCAATCGACCATCGCGAATTTGTTACGGCCACTCACACACTGCGCCACCTGACCAAAGGGCCTGTCAGCGACAAATCAACCAGAGATATGACAGACGCCTCCTTTGATTTTATCGAGAAATATCATGATTAAGAAAGGAGACGAGATATGGCAGACCACCCAATGAAACGATTAACAGGCAAGGCTGCCTTAAAAACGGGAGCCGCTTCCGGAATATCTTTTGAGGAAGCCACCCGCAACAACTTCGGGCCAATTTCACGATGCCTGGCCCGGGCGTTCTACGATGACCCGACATCCTTATTTCTTTTTCCGCATGACAATACGCGAATGGATGACCTGGAAAACATGTATCTTTTCGTCCTGCATGAGTTTTCCAGTCATGGTGTGGTCTATGTGGAAGATTCAGTGCATGGTGCAGCTGTCTGGCAAGCGCCATCGCCCCCGAAATCCGGTTCTGATGAAGAATTGCTATCGATGTTGCCTGAAACCGCCCTTCCGCGTCTTGGACTGCTCGGCGGCGTCATGGCGGAGGCCCACATACACGAGCCTCACTGGTATCTTGCTGCTATCGGTACAGAGCCGTCACACCAGGGCCAGGGCATCGGGACCGCGATTCTTGGTCCAATCCTTGACCAGTGTGACCAATCACAGCTTCCCGCCTACCTGGAATCGTCAAAGGAGTCGAACATCCCGTTCTATGAACGCCTGGGTTTCAGGGTGACAGGTGAGCTGCAAGTGCCTGATGGTCCAAAGCTCTGGCCCATGCTTCGTGAGCCTGGGAAATAGTCAAGGGCGTCCGAATCCATAATGAAGCCGATTTTTCACCACAAACCTGTAAACGGCCCCTTTGAGGACCCGGCAGTTTTTGTAAGGATCCTGCGGGAGAGGAGGGCTATTCTCTTTGATGCCGGAGATGTTTCGGCTCTGTCCGCTCGTGACCTCATGAAAATCACGGATGTCTTTGTTACCCATACGCACATTGACCATTTTATCGGTTTTGACATGATAATAAGGGCCCTTTTAGGGAGGGATACCCCGGTAACCTTCTATGGCCCCGAGGGCATAATTGATCGCATACAAGGCAAGCTGCGGGGTTACACATGGAATCTGATATCAGAATACCCGCTTGTTATCAGAGTCCTGGAGGTACGGAACGAAAATGTGCATAAAGTGACGTTCAGAGCCGGTGACAAGTTTGAGCCCAATGAGGAAGAAACACACAAGAGTGAAGGCAGTGTGCTGGACAATCCATTATTCTCCGTAAATTCTGTAGTTCTTGAACATGATGTCCCGTCCCTTGGATTCTCTATCAAGGAAAAAATCCACATAAATATTGACAAGGCAAAATTAACCGACTGCGGTTTTGAAGTCGGACCATGGCTGAACACGCTTAAGGACGCCATAAGGTGTGGCAAATTGAATGAAGCGATTGATACGGGGAAAGGTATATATAAAGTATCTGAGCTTGAAAACATCTATTTGATTACTGAGGGCCAAAAAGTATCCTATATTATGGACTCATCACCGACGGATAGTAACATTGGGCGGATAGTCAAATTCGTTGCAGACGCAGACTCACTTTATATAGAGGCATATTTCATTCATGAGGACATCGAACATGCCCGAAAGAGAAATCACCTCACCGCCAGGCTCTCGGGATTAATTGCGAAAGAGGCGAGCGTAAAGAATCTCCACTTACTTCATTTTTCGCCGCGCTACAGAGACAAAGCCGAAAATATTATAAATGAGGCACATGAAGCATTCAGACGTTGAACCTAAGGGCTCGCGCAAAAATAACTTCACATTCTATATGGTATTCGACGGGCACAGATGAAAGATTTTGCAGTGCTCGTGGTCCGGTTTTCTTGCCTTGCACACTGCTCTTCCATGGTAGATGAGGACATCAGAGAAGCGCCGCCATCGGGATTCCGGAAGGAGTTTTTCAACATCCTTTTCGATTTTATCGGGGTTTTTGTTTTCTGTTAGACCCAGTCTGAGCGAAAGCCTTTGGACGTGTGTATCCACAACTATTCCTGGCACATCAAAAGCGGCTCCCAGTACGCAGTTTGCTGTCTTTCTTCCCACCCCGGGCAGCTTAATCATCTCCTCCATTGTGGACGGTACTTCTCCTCCATATAGATCAATCAACCCCTGACAGCACCCTTTAATGGATTTTGCCTTGTTCCTGAAAAAACCGGTTGGACGGATATCCCCTTCCAGCTGGGGAACAGGGGCATCAAGGAAGTCCTGTAGCTTTTTATACTTTTTGAAAAGTGTCTGGGTGACCTGGTTGACTTGTTTGTCGGTACATTGGGCTGACAGGATAGTCGCAATGAGGAGTTGAAAAGGGGTCCTGTATTTAAGCGCTGTTTTTTCCCGGGTGTAGAGCGGGTCCAGTATTTCAAAGATTTGTTCTGTCCTTTCCTTTTTTTTCTTCAAGCTTTTCATAATATTTTGTCCGTTGTCCGTGGCAGGTAATCCCGCTGCAAGCGGGATCTACGCTGCGTTCCGACCATCCACCAGAAACCAGCATTTATCGCAATTCTATTTCTTCATAAGGCAGGCCCAGTTCTCCGGCCAGGGCCTTCAAATCTTCTTCGAGCGTTACGTCACGGCGGTCTTTCTTTTTTACACTTGTAGTTTTGTCTCCCACGACAAAGATCTGAAGTTTTTGAGGATTAACGAATTTTCTTGCAAGGGCTTCAAGTTCTTCTCTCGTTGCGCTCATGAATGCATCCTGGATCTTTTCGAGGGTGTCAAGCGGCTCCTTGCGCATGTGATAAGTTGCATAAGTTTTAACTAATTCTCCCGGTGTGTCAACATTGAATACAAAGCTGTTGAGTGCATCGAGTCGTTTCTGTTCGAGGGCTTTTGGGGGGACATCTTTCCGAAGGTCGGTCATGATATTCACGGTCTCACTTATGGCCTGGGCGGTTTTATCTCCCTGGCAACTGATATACCCAATAAGCATCCCCGCCTTCCACTTATAAGTCTGAAAAAATCCACCTGCGTAGATGAGTCCAAGATCATCCCTTAACCGGGTGTACATGAGTGAATCACTGCCGCCGAAAACATTCATCAGCAGGCTCATTTTCCAATAGGCCGGATTTGTGCGTGTAACGCTGGGCAGACTTAAGAAAATCTGAGATTGAACCTGGCCGGGTTTGTTTATAAGTGCCAAGACAGGAGGTGTCTCGACCGGGGCATCAAGTTTACGGACAGGTGCCTTTTCTTTTGGAAGCGCCTGAAAGAGTTTTTGGAGCCCTTTTACCGTCTCAGTTTTATCAATGTCTCCCGCAACTGCTGCGACCATATTAGACGGCACAAAATAGTCTTTCAGGAATGCTTTCAGGTCTTCTCGGGTTATGTCAGGGATTGTTTCAAGGCCTTGAAGCGGATCGCGACCGTAGGGGTGATCTCCAAAATACCAGATTTTTGCCTCACGCCTGCAGACAGCCCTTGCGTCACCCCCCTGACGTTTAAGAGAGGTCAATGTCTGCTGCCTGGTCACATTTAGCACCTCCGGGTCAAACCCCGGTCGCGTCAGGATCTCTCCAAGCAGTGCAAGACCCTTGTCCCAGTCTTCTTTCATCACCGAGAGCCTGATGACGGTCACCTCTTCACTGACAGAAACCGACAACTGGATGGCGCTTTCGTCCAAAACCCGTGCCAGCTCAGAAGGTGCGTGCTTTTCGGTCCCGCCGCGGATGATGCACCCATTGATCATTTTGGAAAGGCCGATTTTCCCGTCATCCACATCGACCGCACCGGCCTTGACCAGGAGCGTCAGATCGATGAGAGGGAGTTCCCTGTCCGGCAAATAGAATACGGTTGTCTCTCCGACATTTGTGATTTCCGCTTCAGGATATTTGATCTTTTCAGGCTTTCGCTCAAAAGAAAACGGGTGGTTCCATTGTGCAGGTGTTTTGTAGATTGAATTGTTGGTGGATATATCGGGTTTGACAACCATGGAAGCGGCTGAATGGCCTACCGACCGGACTTCGGAATAATGTTCCGGCGGGCGGCCAGGTGACCCGCCCGGAATCACGTAAACACTGGTCTTGTTGTCAGTCTTCAGGTATTTTTTTGCTGCCGCTTGAATCTCTTCCGGCGTGACTTCGGTAAATTTTTCAAGGTACGTGGTCATGTAGCGCCAGCCTGTCTGGACCTCGAGCGTGGCCAGGGAGCCTGCCAGGTGTTCATTGGTGCGCATCCTATCCAGGAATGCGCGCTGGTTGAGCTTTTTGATTCGGT
>JAFDJF010000206.1 GCA_019307645.1 Deltaproteobacteria bacterium | reverse complement strand
CCAGGAACCTGTCCGCATAGTCTTGAGTGTGCAACTCAACAGCGCTTTCCGAGGATAAATCAATACTGAGAATGTTACCGGCATATCCGTACATGACCAGTCCCTATTTGGTTTTAAATTCCCCGATTACCGGTCCAACCCCGAAAGATGTAGTGGCATCAAGCATGTATTCCTTATATTTGGTAAATCTGCCTTGAAGGTGCTTGTCTATGGTTTCCTGGTCATAGTCAAGCTCATACCAGACTCCAACGCCTAAATCCTGAGCTGCTTTGTGCGCCTCCTCCACGTCATCCACAGCAAAGACAACCCCTATCAGCCCCTCACCGCGCTGTTCGATAATCTCTGTGATGAAACTTTCTCTGCCCGGCATCGGAGAAACAAGCTCAATGCCCGCGTCCCAACTCAAGGCTGCCCGAATGCCAAGCGTTACAACATCCTCGGCGGTGGCCTCATGAAATGTAGCGCCAAGAAGTTTCCCGTAGAAGTCCATCCCCTTTTCTAGGTCTTTCACCGCAATCGTTACCCTGTTAACCCCCAGTGGCTTCATTTGTCCTCCTCATAGTAATAATTCTGGCCCTGAGGGCCAGGTTCTTAAATACCAATAATCCTCAGGCTGGCGGCTATGCCCCGTTGCTGGGACTCAGCATCAAGCAGGTGACCTCGACACCTTCATTCGGCGAGACGCTGTGTAATTTGTAACCTCTCGTTGCCCTTTCGCGACTCCATCTCTTCAAAGGTCCGGGTGTAACCAATATGCATAATCTTCCACTCCCCATTCACTTTTGCGTATTTGTCGCGATAAAAAGCAGCGCCTCGGATAGTGATCTCGTTTTCTTCGTCGATTACGTAATCCTCAAGGGCCCAGATCCCTGTTGCAGTAGTGTCACTCGTGAACTCGATCTCGGGATGGTGTACCCGATGGCTGGAGAGGAAGGTTTTGCGGTCCATTGACTCGATCAGGAATTTCATGATCTCGTCCCTGCCTGAAAAGGAGTACTTGCCGCCACCGTAGGCGCAAGTGGCATCTTGTACAAAACACTCTTTCATCTCATCCCAGAGCTTCTCATCGATGCAGCGCATGTACTTGTATTTAAGTCTTTTAATGGCTTCCAGTTCTTGCAGATCAACCATGAGTTACCTCCTTATATTTCCTCTATCAGTGATGGGTCGAATCCTAGCGTTTGACGATTCAGCTAAACGTCAGTCTTTAACGGTATTTCCGGGTGCATTGCCTCCAACATCCGCCGCATACCATCGCGCCAGTCCACCTGTGTTTTCCCAATAAGCTCATGCATTTTTGTCAGGTCCGGAATCACGCTCTCCAGGGTCTGGTCCGTGTAATTAAATTTGGGCTCATGACCCGTGAGCTTGCCCATGTACTCGCACCACTGCTCAATACTCACCCTATCCTTTCCGCCCCAGTTGACAATGGTCGCCGGGACACCGGCCACCTCGAGCAGCTTAGGAACCGTCCGAATGATGTCATCTTCGTGAATGGGCGTGTATTCACTCGGCTTATTTTTGTGCACTGCAACCGGCTCCCCGGCCAGCATCATCTCAAAATGAAAGCCCGGCCAGCCTCCGTTGTTGCCGTAGGGCACGTTCAGCCGTGCAATCACCGTGGGAAGGTTCCATTCTCTCGCGCCAAAGCGGGCGATGCCTTCTGCAGCGGCCTTGGAGATACTATACGGAGGAATCAGGACCTGGTGATTGTCCCCAAGCGGGTCCGTCTCTTTGATCTCCTGGTGATCGTTGAACTGGTAGACACCCGTCGATGAGCAGTGGAAGAAGGCTTTGGCGTTCCGGCAGTGGCTCATGAGAAGTCCCAGCCCCTCAACAATGGTGGAGAAAACCCCATCAAAGGTTGGTTCAAAGCTCACAGCAAAGTTGAGCACAAAGTCAAAGTCGTCAGGAACACCGCTGTAATCACCTTCGGCCAGATCGACCGTCACACAGGTAATGCCCGCAGCTTCAAGATCCTCTTTCTTTTTTGGATGGCTGAATCGGGCGATCCCCCACACATCACTTTCCCCGGCCAGCGCCATGGCCACAGGATAGGCGACTTGCCCGGTAAGCCCGGTAATCAAAACTTTTTTCCCTTTTAGTAAATCACTCATCTTTTGCCCTCCTCTTAAATTTTACAGATGCACGACCGACTCATCAGCGATGGCCTCCGGAATGAATTCCGGCTTTCTCACCAAGTCCATGGTGATTGCACCCGGCACACACGCCAGATCACAAACGCCGCAACCCACACACTTATCAGGGTCCAGCACAGCCTTAATCGTGGCATGACCCGGGATCGGTTTCATTTCAATGGCTCCCACCTGGCATCTCGGCACACAGTGTTTGCAGCCGTTACAGGCTTCGTAATTGATTACTGCCTCAAAACGGCTCGGCGACAGGATCTTGGGCAGGTTCCCCCCCCGAAGAGAGGGGTCCAGCACCAGACAGGCGCACCCGCAACAGAAACAGATGAACTCCAGATTCTCGGTCGCCGAGATATTGGTAACCGTGGGAATCAAGCCTGCGCCGACAGCGGTTAAAGCGACGGTTACGGCTTCATCCGTACTGACCTTTCTGCCGCTTCCTCGAAAAAGATCATACTCTGCCCGGGCCTTAAACTGCATACACACGTCCAACGGATGATGGCACTTTTTAGCGCTGTTGCGGCAGCAGCAATCGCGAATGGTTATCAGATCCTGATTGGCCTCAATGATCTTGGTAATGCTCTCCTGTTCAAGTAGCTCAATCTCAGTGGAAACCGATCTTTCAGCAGGAATCACCCTGAGAATGGGGGCTTCAAACATACCGTACATTTCTGACAGTTCATGCCACAACTTCTCACCGTCGTACATCTTCAACCACAACTTATCCAGTCCTTCAGGGATGTGTTCAGGTCTGCTGGAGAAAACATTATCGTGGAGAATCGGCACCACATTGTTAAAGCGATACTCCCCTTTTTCTGAAGGCGATATCAAACCCCTTTGCGCCAGATTCAGAATCTTTCTTTCCACCGCCTCTTCGGTCATGTTGAATTTGCCTGCCAAATCCTTGTTTGGAGCCGGCATTTCAAGCATAAAACGGGCCTCCTCCTCCGTCGTCACGTTCTCGAGGAATTTGTGCATTGCCTTTGATTCAGCCTTCCCGCTCACCTCAGCCAGTTTGTGGATGTGCTCACTTTCTGTCATTTTGTCTTACTCCTTTATAATTGTTGAAATTATAATAAGTTAGTACTTTCTGAGAGAATGAAATCAATCATTTGCTTCGATCGCGTGATGGGCGGCAATCCAGCCCCAGGCGACACCCCGCAGGTTTGCAACACCACTCTGATATCCGGAACCCGTGTCAATGTGGGCCGCGGAATTGCCTGCCGCATATAGACCCTTAATCGGCTCCCCGCGAACACTCATCACCTGAGCATTTTTGTTTATTTTCAATCCTGCCGCATTGATACCACAATTCGTGGGAATGAGTTTCATGCCGAAAAAGGGCGGTTTTTCAATCTTGCCCAGATTCGGATTGGGGTAGGTCTTGTCACCTGTAAATTTCACAGCCCAGGGGTACTCGCCCCGATGAAAGTCCGTGTCATCTCCTTTTTCCACAAGCTGGTTGAACCGCTCAATCGTGGCTTCAAAATTATCTGCATCAATGCCAAGTTTCTCCGCAAGCGCTCGCAGTGTATCCGCCCGGCTTGCCACGGCTTCAGGAATTGGATCCCCGGGCATGTAAGTGCCAAGAGGGTAATTATCACAGAAGTTCTGATCAAAAATCAGGTAGGGCGGATAGTTGGGTTGGGTGTTGCTTCGACCATCGTATCTTTTCACGGCCGGCTGAAAATCCTTGTAAAATGTTTCATCTGTAAAACGTTTGCCTTCACGGTTTACCCAAAGCGCGTGAGGGCAGGAACCTTCATAGGCTGTTCTCCAGACAGGCGCGCCAAAATGCTCCTCCCCGGGAATATTATAGCCATAAAAGCACCCCAGATTCTGGGCCGGCACCGCAGCAATCGCAGCGCCGACATCACCGCCCAGGATCAGATTATCGCCGGTAACATAAGGCGGGCACATGGACTTCCATTCAGGGAGCCCTTCAAAATAACGGGTCATCTCTTCGTTCAGGTCATAGCCGCCTACGGCGACCAAAACACCGGCTGCGCCCCGCACATAAAAATCCCTGCCTTCATGCTCAGCACGAACACCGATGACCACGCCGTCTTCCGTTATAAGTTCCCTGACAGGCGTCTCAAGATACGCAGGTATGCCTCGATCTACCATTGCAGCCTTTATCATATAAGACATGACCCCCGGGCCGAGCCCGCGCAGATCTTCTTCCGTTCCTCTGGCTATCTTTTCAAAATCCCACCCCTGAATCCCGCACAAACCGCCCCAGTCATTTGTGTCACCGAATGTAACCCCGTTTAACATGTTGGGTGTGGATGGGTATGTTTTGCTCTGCCACTCCCCAAGGTCAGACCCCTTGAAAAGCTCCACCTCCATATAACGACCTTCGGGCGCCGAACCCGGGGCCTTTGGATAATAATAGTCAGGAAAATCCTTTATGACGATCCACTTCATCCCGCATTTCTCCTCCAGATAAGGGACTGCTTTATAGCCGGCCTCGAGCATGACATCCAATAACCCCGGATCATTGTAATCCCCGGCTAGAAAGTCCATATACGCCCGTCCGGCTTCATAGGAATCGGCAATGCCTTCACGCTGCATCACGTGATTATTCGGGAGGAATAAGTTCCCTCCGGAGTATGCGGTCACCCCACCCGCCTTTGGCGCCTTCTCCAGCACGACGGTCTTTTTGCCCAGATCATGAGCAATAATAGCGGCCATAATTGCACCGCCGCCGGATCCAACGGCAACAAAATCCACTTCAAGATCCCACTTGTCAGGTATGGAAGACATGGTTTCTCTCCTTTACTGTTAGGGCTGTCTATTATTTGAGTAAATTAACGTGCTTATTTTGCATCACGCTACAAGGGCCCATCAATTTCGCGCTCCGACACCATAAATCTAAACTACAATTCAAATAAATGCGTCACACCATAGTGAGTAGACCTGAGAATTCAGCAATTTACAATATTTGATTATTGGTGAGTTATTGTTGAGCCAAGTTAGATAGTATCTTTGGACAGCAAGTAGGCTCTGAGATTTATTTTTTTGTGGGTAATTCCGAACTTCTTTCTTATGCTGTCCCTGTGAGTATCGATGGTACTTGTGGAAAGATTTAATATTTCTGCGATCTCTTTTGTCCGCTTACCCTGTTTCACAAGATTTGCAACATGGATCTGTGTAGGCGTAAATTTATAAAACTCGGAAGATTTTGGTGATGCAAAAGGCGAGGTGATGTCATTAAGATTTGATTCTATGATATCTAGATACGACATCTCTCTTTGATCCACAGCACTCCTTCTCAGTTTTTCCAGATACGGTAGAATCAAATCCTTCACGCTGAACAAGACTTTCTCTTCAAGCTCTGATTTATCTTCCTCCCGCTTTCTCAACAAAACTCTCAGGGCAGTATTAACTTCTTCCAGCTCAAGTGTCTTTTTCTCAAGCTCCTTCTTTTTTTGTCACAATGCCTGTTCAGCTCTCTTGCGGTCTGTAATATCCATGGAAATCATCTG
>JAFDJF010000205.1 GCA_019307645.1 Deltaproteobacteria bacterium | reverse complement strand
TCTGGTGGGGACACCGCATCCCTGCATGGTACTGCCGGGAATGCGGGGAGGTCCATGTGGCCAAGGAAGCGCCGAAGAATTGTACATCCTGCCGGAGTTCAAACCTTGATCAGGAAACAGATGTCCTTGATACGTGGTTCAGCTCGGCCCTGTGGCCTTTTTCCACGCTGGGCTGGCCTGATAAAACCGATGAGCTCACGACCTTTTATCCCACGTCGGTTCTTATTACCGGTTTTGACATCCTTTTCTTCTGGGTGGCCAGGATGATGATGATGGGGATACACTTTATGGAAGATATTCCCTTTACAGATGTCTATATCCACGCCCTTGTCAGAGATGCGGAAGGTAAAAAGATGAGCAAGTCCAAAGGCAACGTCATTGACCCTCTCGACGTAATGGATGAGTTCGGGACAGACGCCTTCCGTTTTACCCTGGCCGCCCTGGCAGCACAGGGCAGGGACATCAAACTCTCTGAAGAAAGGATCGAAGGCTATCGTCATTTTGTAAACAAGATCTGGAACGCCGCCAGATTCGCGCTGATGAATCTGGAAGACGATGCCGCTGCAGAAAGTGACCGCAGCAGATATACTCTCCCTGATCGCTGGATACTGACAAGGCTCGGTCAGGTCAGTACAGATGTGGCGCAGGCATTGGAGAGCTACCGCTTCAACGACGCTGCCGGACTCTGCTATCAGTTCATCTGGCACGAACTTTGTGACTGGTATCTTGAGATGGCGAAACAGGGGCTTTACGGCGATGATGAAGTACTGAAAAACACCACGAGGGCAACCGTTCAGGAGGCGCTCCTGGCCTCTCTGAAACTTTTACACCCTTTTATGCCTTTTGTGACAGAAGAAATATGGCATAAACTGCCCGGAAACGAATCCAGCATCATGATTGCTGAATTCCCCAAACCTGATGATTTCATGGACGATAACGACGCCATCAAAGAGATGGAACTCGTAATGGGGGCCATCACCGGAATCCGCAACATCCGTGGAGAGATGAACATTCCTCCTTCAAAGGGAGTCACTGTTGTCCTTGATATGGCCGGCGAAAAGACATCTGAAATTGTCAGCCGCAATCTGGATCACATTAAGACGCTTGCCAAGGTTGACGACGCATCCGTTGCATCCGGTGTTCCCAAGCCGGAGGCTTCTGCAACCGCGCTTTTCGGTGAGAACCAGGTGCACGTGCTCCTGAAAGGATTGCTGGACTTTGATGAGGAAAGAAAAAGGCTTGGAAAAGAAATCAAAAAGATCGAAAAAGAGATTTCAACCTCTGACAGGAAACTCTCAAATCAGGACTTTCTTGAAAAGGCCCCGGCTGATATAGTGGCAAAGGTTAAAGAAAAGGTCGAAGCCCTGTCCCTCAAGCTGGACAAGCTGAATCAAAATCTGTCATTTTTCGAGTAATTCGATGATTGAACAAAACCCCCTTATAAAACAGATCATCCGTTTTGCCCTTGAAGAAGACCTGGGGGAAGGAGATATGACAACGGATGCAGTTATCAGTCCTGAAATGAGAGGGACAGCCGGACTCCTTGCGCGTGAGGACCTGGTGCTGGCCGGGATGCCCGTCTTTGAGCAGGTGTTCAAAGAGCTGGGTTCGCAGATCGAATTTGAAGAATATTTTAAGGAAGGGGATCTCGTTCCGGCAGGAGAAAAAGTATGCCTTATCACCGGTTCACTCGCACTCATCCTGAAAGGAGAGCGGACCGCACTCAACTTCCTCCAGCGCATGAGCGGGATTGCAACCCTGACAAGACAGTATGTGGAAAAGGCCGGGTCCTCAAAGGTACGAATCCTGGACACGCGGAAGACTGTCCCCGGACACAGGTGGCTGGATAAATATGCGGTCAGGACAGGAGGCGGAACCAACCATCGATTCGGCCTTTATGACATGATCTTAATCAAAGACAATCATATTGCAGCGGCGGGTTCCATTACAAAGGCCGTAAAACTGGCCAGAGAAAATGCCCCTCATACATTGAAAGTGGAAGTAGAAGTAGAAGACCTTGAAGGCGTAGAAGCGGCATTGGAAGCGGGGGCGGATATTATTATGCTCGATAATATGGACCTCAAGCAGATGGCAAAGGCTGCAGACAGGGTAAAAGGAAAGGCCGTGGTCGAGGCCTCAGGCGGTATAACCCTGGATACAATTAAAGGTGTGGCAAACACCGGGGTCGATCTAATCTCAGTAGGCGCCTTGACCCATTCGCCAAAGGCGGCTGACTTCAGTCTGGAAATTGTTGGTGAATAGGGATGGTTACTGGTTGCTGAAAAAACCACGGACTCACATATCTTAATTCTCTTCTAATAACCTGATGATCAACGCAAAGACCTTCATTGTTGGAGACATTCACGGCTGCCTGGACATGCTGAAAAGGCTCATGGATAAAATCGCCTGGTCCCAGGACAAAGACACCCTGATATTCCTGGGCGATTACATCGACAGGGGCGAAGACCCAAAAGGTGTTGTGAATTACATCCTGGACCTCACCAGACGTTCATCCCGGGTTGGATGCCTTAAGGGTAATCACGAGGCCATGTTCCTGGATTTTCTTTCAGGCAAAAATCGCGAAATGTTCCTTGTAAACGGTGGATGGAAGACACTGGAAAGTTATGGGCCGCGCGGATCTCAGGATGATGAATCCTCGATTCCTTCTGACCACATGGCCTTTTTCGAGTCCTTGAAATTATACATAGAGCTGGACGAATACTACATTGTCCACGCAGGCTTCAAACCGGACCTGGCCATTGAAAAGCAAACAGAGGATGATATGCTGTGGATCCGGACAACCTTTATCTACTCTGATTATGATTTCGGGAAAAAGGTCATTTTCGGTCATACGCCTTTCAATGAGCCCCTGATCATGGAAAACAAGATCGGCCTCGATACCGGTGCCGTGTACGGCAACAGATTAACCTGCCTGGAACTCCCCGAACAAAAATTCCATTCAGTGGAGGCCTGTGTATCGTGATTGGAATCACAGCCACTGTTCCTGTGGAAATAGTCTTTTCCGCGGGGCTCAAGCCGGTGGATCTCAACAATCTGTTTATCACCTCCGGCAACCCCCGAAAACTCGTGTCTCAGGCCGAGGCTGCGGGTTTTTCACACAACACATGTGCCTGGATCAAAGGAATCCATTCTACGGTCATTAACCATGACATCAAACACGTAATTGCCGTAACCGGCGGTGATTGCAGCAACACCATAGTGCTTGGCGAATTACTTGCACGAAGGGGTGTAAATGTTATTTCTTTTGAATATCCCCTGAACCGGGAAAGGGCGGCCCTGTGGACTCAGATGGACAGACTCAGACAGGGCCTGGCGACCACATGGAATGAGATAAAAAAAACAAAGTCGAGGCTGGACAGAATCAGGGATAAACTTAAGAGGCTGGACCGACTGACATGGCGCGAAAATGTAGTTACCGGATCGGAAAACCACCTCTTCCTGGTGAGCAGCTCTGATTTTAACGGCGACCCGGAAAGTTTCGAAAAAGATCTGGATCAGTTTCTTTCTATGGCAGAAAAAAGGACGCCCATGAAAGGTGAAATCCGTCTTGGCTACCTCGGTGTCCCCCCCATTTTCAACCGGTTTCATGAATTTTTTGAATCACTGGGCGCAAGGGTCGTGTTTAATGAAGTACAGCGGCAGTTCAGCATGCCTTACGACCACGAGGATATTGTTGACCAATACCTGGAATATACCTATCCCTATGATATTAACGGCAGGCTCAGAGACATTGAACAGGCAGTCAGGGAACGTCAGTTGGACGGCCTGATCCATTACACCCAGACCTTCTGCTACAGGCAGATTTACGATATTATTATCAAGAAAGACTTAAGCATACCCGTACTCACCCTGGAAGGGGACCGGCCGGGCCAGGTCGACGGACGCACGTCCTTGCGCATGGAGACCTTTGTGGAGATGTTGAAGGGGAAAAAACAGAATTAGGGTTCGCTTTTGCCCTCCTCATGGCTTATTGCACACTTTTAAAAAAAAGTGCACTGACTCCCCGGGTGCTGTTTTTTGGCTTGACATTAGAATTTATATGCTTAAAATTACCCTCTCGTTCCTAAAAAAAATTTGGTGGGACGTGTTTTTATCTTTTTTGCAGGTTGTACGCTGTACCAAGGGTTATTTCCTTTGCCAGAACGGCGACCTGAATTTTATAAGCAAAAAATTCAAAGAAAGGAGGTCAGCCCAATGGCGGAAGGAATCGTAAAGTGGTTTAACGGCAATAAAGGCTTCGGTTTCATTGAGCAGGAAGATGGTCCTGATGTATTTGTTCATTATTCAGGAATCAGTTCATCCGGATTTAAGTCTCTCAATGAAGGCGAGCGAGTTTCTTTTGACATCGAGGAGGGGAAAAAAGGCCCTGCCGCAGTAAATGTCACGGTTATTTAGCTCACTGTTTTGAACAAAAAAAAGGCAGCTATCATATGCGATAGGCTGCCTTTTTTGTTTTTCCCATGTGTTATAACTTCTCCCTTTTTCTTGAGTGGTCCCGCGCCACCACAGCTCTTGATCCGATTGAGGACATTACCGGTGCATTGATACCCATGTACTCCCTATAAAAAACACGTTACGACAAAGCATTCATCTCACCAGCTCAACGTCCTTGGAAGTCATCCAGCATGTGCGCGAGTCAGCCAGTTCAACGTGGTACCAGTTTTCTCTGTCCTCCATAAGCGTAAATTCGGTTCCGGCATGAAGAGGTTCCTTGAAGCTCGGCTCATAAGTGTCGCTGTTGCCTTTTCTGGCAACCACTTCAGCGCTGATGATTACCCCGGGTCGACTTTTTCTCAAGCTGACTTCTTCTGTCACAAGGGATCCGGCCAATAGAAGGGAAAGTATAACTGCCAGTGTGATACACCAGCCCACAAATGTTTTTTCTGTAAAAATTCGAACACCGGCAAAAATCCACAGCAACATAAAACAAACAGTAAATATGATAACACGGGCCTTTGTCGGCAAGTCATAGTGCCAGAAGAACAGGGTCTTCAACACCTTTGTTTCCTGCTTTTCTTCGATTTCATCAAGGCGTTTTTCCCTGGCATATTCCAGGTTCTGCTTCAGATTTGGATCATTGGGCATGTACTGCTCGGCACGGCGATAGTTGGCAATGGCACGTCCGATGTCCTTCATCCGGAAATAGACATTCCCCAGATTATAATACAGTTTTCCGTTTTCGATGCCGCCTTCCCGAATGATGCGTTCAAAACGCATGGCAGTTTTGCGGTAAAGATCTTTCGCCTGAGCAGGGGCTGTTGCCGCAAGTTCATTGGCCTGCCGGAACAGGCCTTTTGCCTGACTGTAAAGATCGGCAATCTGCGCGGCATCCAGGGTCGATGCATTTGCTTTCAGTATGAAAAGGCACCAAACAGAAAGCATGACCACAAGGGATATTAGAATGGGTCTGCGATGTATGCATTGACGGTGTTTGTCAGACATTTTCATTTTAACTTCTTCTCAAGATCCTTTGACAGCTGGACCCCCTGCTCTGCCAGAGAGGCTGCATCTGAGATGCCTGCATTTCCGGCGTAACTGCCGGCTTCACATGTTTCAAAAAACGCTTTGAGCCGGTCAAGGGTCCCCTGATCAACGCCCCTGACCGCCAAAGTGTCGCTT
>JAFDJF010000204.1 GCA_019307645.1 Deltaproteobacteria bacterium | reverse complement strand
TCATACCGGTTTAGGGTTTTGAACATAGTAAAAAGCCATGCCATGAGGACCCGGCTTTGGGTTATCCCTGACCTCCAGCTGAGCAGTTCTGAGGGCCTCTTCTTCCCCCGTCGCAGACGGGATCTTCGACAATACTCTCTCCGAGCCGTAGGGTCTACGAGCCAGAGGCCAGTGCTCCATCACTCCAATACTCCGTGTAAAGAACACGTTACGGCACAGCCATCTGTCTCTGGCCTGGCCCTGAGGACCAGGTTTTAAAAGCCGAATAAACCCTAGAGGGTGCGGTTTTACTTTAATCCACCGGAGGCTGTCTTGACCCTAATTTCGGCTACCTTCTCCAGTATTCAGGCGTAAGCAAAAGGATTACTGTATAAATCTCCAAACGGCCCAGTAGCATACAGAAGATCAGGACCCATTTTCCGACTGCAGGGACGTCCAGATAGTTGTTGGCCGGTCCCACCATGCCTAAACCGGGACCAATATTGCCAATGGAAGCCGCCACAGATGAAAAGGCCGAAATCATATCAAGCCCCAGGGCCGCCATGATTAGGGTGGCTGCAATAAAAAGTCCTATATATAAGATGAAAAAGCCCCAGATGCTGTTGAGGATATCCTGTGGAACCGGTTTCCCTCCCAGCTTGACCGTTGTCACAGCATGGGGATGAATGATGTGAAAGATCTGCTGATATCCGTGTTTTAACAAGAGCATGATACGCATGATCTTGATGCCTCCGCCTAATCAACTGAGACAGTGCAGGCCATTTTTCATAGTCTGCTGTGACAAAGCCTGTGGTTGTGATGATGGAGCTGACCTGGAATGCTGCGTAGCGGAAGGCCTTGGAAAAGGATTCGTATACATTGCCATAAATATCCAGAGCAATAATGAGAATAAAGATCCCTACCAGAGCAAAAAACACCCGGCACTCCGGATTCCTGCCAAAAACTTTAAAATCTCCTTTGATCAGTCTATAGTGGAGAGAGAAGTTGATACCGGCAAGGAGCATGAAAATGATAAATATGGTGTCAAAGTATGCGCTGTTGAAATGGGCGATGCTTGCATTTTTTGTTGAAAATCCTCCTGTCGGCATGGTGCAAAATGCGTGACACACAGAGTCGAAAACAGTCATTCCGCCCGCAAAGAGCAGAAATATCTGTATCAGAGTAATCAATAGGTATACCTTCCAGAGTGTTTTTGCGGTCTCGGATATCCTTGGTTTTAGTTTGTCCACCACTGGACTGGGGACTTCCGCCTTGTAAAGCTGCATGCCGCCAACACCCAGAAAGGGGAGGATCGCTATGGAAAGAAGAATAATCCCCATTCCTCCGAACCATTGGGTCAGACTTCTCCAAAGGAGAATCCCTTTGGGAAGCCCCTCGATATCGGTGACTATGGAAGCACCGGTGGTCGTAAACCCGGATACGGATTCAAAAAAGGCGTTGGTAAAATTCGGGATGGTACCGGAGAAAATAAAAGGAAGGGTACCGAACAGCCCGGCCATAACCCATCCAATGGTCACAATGGCGACTCCGTCACGGTGGCTGAGGTAGTTATCTTCCTGTTTCTTTGTAAAAAAAAACAGGATAAGGCCGATTAAAGCTGTGATAAACATGGACAGAAGCAATGCCCTGGTACTACCATCTTTATATAAAAGAGAAACCAGCAAAGGCAGTGCCATGGAAACACCCAGAAAACAAATCAGGATTGCATTAAAGCGCATTATGATCCGAAAATTCATTAGAAGTACTCAAACTTAACAGTGAGAAGCTTTTCCAGTTTTGGAATCACTTGTTGAAGGACAAAAATAATGAGGCGATCTTTCGGCCTGATGATGCTGTCTCCTTTGGGAATAATAATCTCTCCGTTTCGGACTATGGCCCCGACAATCGCCCCTTTTGGAAATCTGACTTCCGAAAGAGGGATATTTACAATATCGGATGTCTCAAGGGCCTCAGCCTCGATCGCTTCCGCGTGCTCTCCTTTCAGCGGGGTCACACTGATAATTTTTCCGCGTCTGATGTGTTGAAGGATGGCTTTGACCGCTGACAACCGTGGGCTGACGACAATGCCAAGACCAATGGCTGTTGCCACAGGAATGTACCCAAAATTGCTGATGCGCGTGACAGTGTTTTTTGCCCCAAGACTCTTGGAAAGTAGCGAAATAAGAACGTTACTTTCGTCCTCCCCGGTAACGACAACCATGAAGTCAACCTCTTCGACATTTTCCTCCCGGAGCAGATCTCGGTCGGTCCCATCCCCGTTTATCACGATCACTCTTTCCAATTTTTCAGCCAATTGGGTGCATCTTTCGGCATCTTTATCGATGATTCTTGTTTTGACCTTTGTCTGATGATCCAGCGCGGTCGCAAGGGCCGTGCCTGTTTGTCCTGCGCCGACAATGATGACCCTTCTCAGGGCCTGCTCCCGGGGATTAAAAAGCTTTAAAATCCGATCCAGTTCATCGTTTCTGACAACGACATATACCAGATCATTTGCCTGGATAATATCATCGCCGCGCGGGATCAAAACCTCGTCTCCCCGGGCAATTGCGCCCACGAGGAGTTTTTCTTCCAGGCCTCTGAAAGAGGCTAACTGATGGCCTGCAAAGGGAGAATCTTCAGGGATGGTAATGCCGATGAGCTTGACGCGTCCCCCGACGAAATCGATCACCTCAGAGGCGCCAGGAAATTCCATCACGCTCAGTATGGCGTCCACCATCTCTGATTCAGGATTGATTACGCGGTCAATACCCAGGAGGTCCTGCCAAAAGAGCTCTTTTTCCTCCAGATACTCCGGGCTTCTGATGCGGGCAATTTTGAGCATATAAGGGTTGAGATTTTTTGCCATCAGGCAGGAGATCAGATTGACCTCATCGCTGTCCGTAGCCGCAACCAACATATCTGAGTCTCCGATGCCTGCCTCTCTAAGCACCTGAGGACTGGTTCCTCCACCCAGCAGTGCCTGTACATCAAGATCCTCGGTTATCCGTTTTATCTTTTGAGGATCCTTGTCGATGAGTACGACATTCTGGTTTTCCTCAGAAAGCTTTTGGGCAATGTAAAAACCCACTTCGCCCGCACCGACTATAATGATCTTCATTGGAACTCTCCTGGCGAGGCTTCACCTCAAAACGACTGGGTTCCGCGATGCTGGTTGCTGGATTCTGGTCGAAGGCCCCGCCTTTAGGGCTCGCGCAAAAATGTGAATTTATTTTTGCGCGAACCCTTGGCGGGATAGGAAAAAAAAGATTCCCTATTCCTTCCAGGATCAAGTAACCGGCATCCAGAATCACGTGCTAATAAGAAGCAATTATTGACAATTCCAAAAATCCGATTATATAGCAAAGGAGCGACTATTGTCCATCCCCTAAGGGCTCGCGCAAATATAACTTCACATTTTGGCAGCTCATCTTCAATATCTACCAAACCTAACCTAAATCTGAGCGCCAAAAATGTGAATTTATTTTTGCGCGAACCCTAACACGAATGATTCGAAAGTTGGATATAACCCAAACAGAACCTGCCTTCGGAAAAGCTCCGGTCCCGGATCAAGCATTTTCCAGACTTCATTCAATATTACATCAAAAGTGTCCCACTTTCCCTTTTTCATCTTCATCGCAGTTAAAATGTCATGTTCAGCCCTTTGCTAACAGTCTTCAGCCTTCAGCCTAACTAACCTGAATAGTTACGTATCTGCCAACATCCTGGTCTCTGTCAGATTATTTTGGCACTGCTTCTGGATATTTTTTCCATAACCTCCAGCAGAATCTCAACCATTCTTTCCCTGAAGTCTTCCGCCTGCAGGTCATCACCTGTTCGAATTGCCTTGAGAAAAGACTGACATATCTTTTTTTCCCTCGAACTCCACCCGAACGTGAAGCCCGCCTTTTCATCGGGATCCGCTGGTGAGAGGCTATCCCTATTCGGGTAATCCCTGCTCCCGTGGGCCCAGTTAATGACATAAGAGTAGCAAATTAAGGCCCGGTCTGTCAGGACATATGGAAAATTTACGTTTTTATTGGGGCCGACGCTTACACGGTAGCCGCCCAGTCTTATGCCGATTATTTTGGCTTTTGCCATCTGTTCGCCAAAAAAATAGGCGGACCCGGCGCCAATGGCGCCTCCAATAGACGTGAAGACACCGAACGTCAAGCCTGAAGCTGCCAGGTCCAGCCCCGCGCCGATAACACCGCCGCTCACAGCAGCAGCTGCCGCAAGCTGTAGCCGTGACAAACCCAGCACCTGCCAGGTCCGCCTGGAAAAAAGGGGCTCATTGATAACTGATCGTGGCGGCAGATCCACCTGGAAGATATTTTGCTTGAAAATCCGTCTGATTTTGTTGTGGGCTTTTTTCTCAATAGCAACTATCTCTCTCTGATAAATCGACTGCAACTGTGCCTTTGCCGATTTTTCTCCGGTTTTATCGGCATATGTTCGAACAACCTCATGCCTCAGACATTTGACGAGCAGGTCACAGATTATCTCCGCCGCTGTAGTATTGCGGTTCTTCCAGTCACGTTTAAATGCCGATACCACTTTTTCGAGCGCCGGCTGCCAGTCCTGATCAATTGCCTTGAGACTTTCGAGCAGGGCAATTCGTTCAGCATAGTTTGCGTTGTGGGCATTGAACACACGGACGGCGTTAAAACTTTTCCTGAATTCGTTCTTCCAGGCTGCCAGAAACTCTTCGTCACGCCCTTTGCTGTTTATGATCGCCATCCTGGGGCACCCGGTCAGCCGCAAAATTTCCATTTCCATCCGATCGTTTTTCCGGACAGGCCGGGAGCCGTCTACTACAAATATAATGCCTGCCCCTCTTTCAATCGGGGTGAACAGCTCACATTCATTTCTAAAATCAGGATTGTCTTTGTGTGTGTCACGAAATGTGCTTAAACGACTTTGCTCGGTACCGTCATATGCTTCCATCCATTTGAGGGTCTGCCGGGGGCTCTGAAAACCCGGTGTATCGGTAAACTGTATGATCTTTTCCCCGTCAATCCTGACCGGAAATACCCGGCACCGAACGGTTTCACCCGGAGTCGGGCTGACTTTCACACTGTCATCCTCGGCCAGAGTGGAAACAACGGACGATTTCCCTTCATTCGGATGGCCAAGGACGGCAAATTCGGGAATAAAATGGCTGTCCATCAGGAATTCCTCAACCCATGGATCTCAATAAAGGGATCGCCCAGCATCTGAATTGCCTGTTTCCATATTTTCCAATCCGCAGGCCCGACACTTGTCAAGAAGATTTCCGGTGTCGGCTTCCCGACCAGAAAAATATGGATCTGCGTTTCCGTTCCCAGCAACTCCCGTAATTTTCGGAAATACAAAAGTGTTTCCGCAATCGGCGGCTGCCAGGCCTCCTGAAGCACAACAACAGGGTCCAAGTCAGTCAAAGGCCGTGACCCGGTCAGGGCTGACAAAGCCCTTTCATCTTCCTCAACATCAAAGGCGATTTCGATCATCCGCTTAAAATCCATCCCCAGTCTTTTTTTCAATAACACCTCCAACGCCTCATTTGTATGCTGCCCGGAAATATCATCGGGAACGAGCACGGTCGCGTCATGCCACGGCACTGCCGCCTTCCCCGCATCCGGTTGGAGCTCATCACCGGGTTCATCTGCGGGCGGAGCAGAATTATCGTTATTTGCCATTGTTCGGCCGTCAGTTTCAAGGACTGGCGTGGTCAGGCGTCGCAACAGCCCGCTGCAGGCGACATGATTGAAATCCACCTTGTTCGCCGCTCTTTTCCGAGCCATAATGCCGACGCCGAACAGGATAAGTCTCGGCAGAAATCCATAGCAGAGGACCGCCAAAAACAAGAACGGCCACCAGGAAACCAGATCCGGTGTAGCAAGCTGATAAATCCCATCCTTCAGCACCATTCGGCTGCCTTCTATCTGCACATAAGTCGGATGTGCGATGGTAGGAGATACGATCCAGGACCACGGCAAGGCGACTGTTTTCACAAACATGTAAACCGCCCTGGAGCTGAATTGAATGGTCGATTGCCAGCCAAAAGCAAGATCCAGACTCACAATCCTCACGATGCTTCCCGCCAGAACGCCGAGGTTGAATCCGATACCGGCGATCTGAATTATAATAAACGCCGGCCAGTAAAATACCGGACCGTAAACCCTTTTTTTGCCTTTTATAATTCCTGCAACTGCCACCAGCCGGTCTCGCTTCTCGGCGGGAAGTTCCCTCATCACATGTGTTGCGACTTTCCTGAATACACCCGCCAGCAGCGCGCCCAGGAGTGGCTGAAAAAGAGAAATGTGCCGTAGCGATCGAATCCAGCGCCGCAGCAGACTAACTGCCATAAAAGCGCATACCAGAACAATCTGAAAAACAACAAATACTCCAAAGTAAGCAGATACATTTACAGGCGTTGTTCCGCTGTATTCCAGGAATGTAAACGCCATCCCGGTCCCCACAATAATGCCCGTAACAAGGAAAAGAGCCAGAAGGAGTCTGAAGCTGTCACCAAACAGCTTGCCCGGCAACAGCGTCTCCTTCCCGGCTGAATCTTTCGCTATCCGCCGCCTGCTTTCAAACCAAAGCCTGATGATCGTTTTCCTGTCTGCCGCTTCCGGCGAACCGTCTTTCTCCAGGACCGGCAATATCTCATTCAGATAAATCTCACGGTCTCTGCGTACAACCGCGTCATGGTCGGAATTATCATCCACATCCAGAAAATATTCCAGATCAATCAGGTCCCGGATTTTCCATGTCAGTTTCATGTTTTGTCGCCGGCCTTTAAGAGATAAGAGAAAAGCGTAAGCGTTCACAGGTTCAGCGGTTCACGGTTCAAAGGTTCATGGTTCAAGGTTTGGGATTCACCATGGTCTGGAACATTGAATCTTGAGTTATAAATTCAAAAATCATGAAAAAACCATTCATGGATATTGGCGCTTGGAGACCTGCGCGGGAACAAACGCAGTTAAATTAAGCACGGCGAGGGTTCTTCGATCAGGAATCAATGGGAAAAAGAACCGTAAAGACAGTACCCTGCCCCGGTGTGCTTTCTATATTTATTTTTGCCCCATGGGCCTCAGCAATGGAGTTGGCAATGGAGAGACCCAGGCCTACGCCTTTTTTTCCACGCAACCTTGCCTCTCTGCCGCGGTAGAAGGGCAGGAACAACTGCTCCTGCTCATCATGAGGAATCCCTATTCCCGTGTCTGCGATCCGGAGAGATGCCCATCCCCGGTCTTCCTGCAAAGAGAGCGTAACCTGACCGCCGGAAGGCGTGTATTTGATCCCATTGTCCACCAGATTCAACAAGAGCCGCCTGAGACGGTCGTAGTCTCCCCGAATCGAAACAGACGCCACCTGTCCGAGGAGAAGGGTAATATTCTGCGTGTCTGCCAGGATTCTTACCTGGCCATAGACCTCTTCCACCAATGGTCCCAGGTCCATTGATCTCAGGTCCATCTTCAATACTCCCGCATCGGCCCTGGAAAGGAGAAGAAGGCCTTCCACCAGATGGGCAATCCTGTTGACTTCTTCAAGGGCACTGTTAAGGACACGTTGATACTCTTCCGGATCCCTGGGTGACCTGAGGGCAACCTCCAGTTCTCCTTTCAATATGGTGAGGGGTGTTTGCAGTTCATGGGAGGCATCCGCACTAAATTGACGGATTTGGCTGAAAGCAACATCAAGGCGACCCAGCATGCTGTTGAGGGTCTTTGCCAGTCTGTCCAGTTCGTCCCCGGACCCGGTCTCTTCCAAACGGTCGGAAAGTGCTTCCGCGCTGATCCTTTCGGCAGTTTCTGTCATATTATCCACAGGTTTGAGTGCTCTCCGGGCCAGAAGCCATCCGCCACCGCCTGCCAATAAAAGCGCAACAGGGAGTACCGCTAAAGTGATAACGAGAAAACGGCGGCGCGTTACGTACATGCTCTCTAAAGACATTCCAACCTGTACCATGTTAACCACGCGGCCTGCTTCAATTACCGGTACAGTAAGGACCCGGACCGGAAATTTTCCAGAGTGTTCCACTGTTTCGAAAGTATGAAGCCCCTGTGAAGCGTTATTGAGTGCTTTCCGGCTAGGCGGGAGTTTCCCCGAACGAGGAAGAGATCTTCGAGGGTCCCGGCGGCCCATGGGATCAAACATCTCAAAGTAGCGATCCAATGGAGAAAAGCCGAAAAAACGCCTGAAGACATCATCGATGTCAGGAGGGATGAAGGGAGTGGCACTTTTTCGGGCCTGTTCAACCAATACCTTGGCAACACCATTAAGAGAGGTGTCCACATCATGAGAAAGGGTATAGGCTAAAAGCCAGTAAGAGGCACCGGCCAAAAGGAGAAACGTAACACTTAACAGGCTTGTATACCAGAATGTGAGGCGAGCCCGAATGGACTTGATACGCATGGATCACTCCGTTTTAAGCACGTAGCCCACACCCCGGACGGTGTGAATCAGTTTAGGCCGGTCACCCGCATCGATTTTTTTTCTGAGGTAGTTTACGTAGACATCAATGACGTTGGTATCCGTGTCGAAGTCGTAATCCCAGACATGTTCAGTGATCATGGTACGGGTGAGCACCCGGCCCGGGTTGCGCATGAAGTAATCAAGGAGGGAAAATTCCCTGGGGCTTAAGTCAAATTTCTCGTCACCCCTTAAAACAATGCGCCTTGCAGGATCAAGTGTCAGGTCATCAACCTGAAGGACCGCAGGCTCTGCTTCAGTACGACGTCTGAGTAAAGCCCTGATCCTGGCAACAAGCTCTTGAAACGCAAAAGGTTTGGTCAGGTAATCATCCGCACCCGAATCAAGACCCATGACCTTGTCCTCAATTGTTGCCCTCACAGTCAGTAGAAGAACAGGCGTTGTTACTTTTTCTTTTCGAAGAACCTGAAGAACCTGGAGCCCGTCCATCTTGGGCATCTGGATATCAAGGATGATCAGGTCATGAACTCGGTCAAGGGCCATATACAGGCCCTCTTCGCCATCATTGGCCACGTCAACTGCATACCCTTCCTCCCCCAGCCCTTTCTTGATAAAGCTGGAAACTTTTTTCTCATCTTCTACTACAAGAAGCCTCATATCAAAATCTCAGTAATCCAAGACCGTTTATAACACAACCTCTCACGAATATGACGGGCGGAAAATAGAAACAAAAAACTCGGGTTCGACGACTTTCGAGGACCGGTTTTTGCGGGAATTTCACATATTGTTGTGAATTTCACCCATATCTTGATATGCAAGACAAACCCTGCCTGCATTTCATTCTAACTGTTTTCCCATAAATATCAAAATGTTATTCTGTTCCCGCCAGAATTAATCGAGTTTGGCATGGTTGATGCGTACTCTACTGCCTGATCGCAAAATGAAGACAGAAGCAGCACCGGCAAAATAACGGGTTTGCACGATAGTAATAACCAAAGCAAGAGGAGGTTCATTATGAAATCTGTAGTAAAAGACTGTTTATTCGCAGGCCTTAAATCAGAAGGTTTCAGCCTCGACTTTGAAGCTAAGGCAGATATAG